>CAYUWV010000010.1:0-5976 GCA_964448385.1 uncultured Propionibacteriaceae bacterium
CGCACTTTGAGCAGTTCTTCGTCTCGACCATCGCGCTCGACGCCGGCATCGACCTTGATCGTGCCGTCTACCCGCTGCGGCAGCGAGCCCGCGCCGAGGCCGGCGTGTATTTCGCCTCACTGTCTGCCCGCACCACGGTCTACAAGGGCATGCTCACCACCCAGCAGCTGGCCGAGGTGTTCCCTGACCTGCTCGATGAGCGGGTGGAGAGCGCGATGTCGCTGGTGCATTCCCGCTTCTCGACCAACACCTTCCCGGCGTGGGAGCTGTCCCACCCGTATCGGATGATCGCCCACAACGGCGAGATCAACACGGTCAAGGGAAACCGGAACTGGATGCGGGCGCGCGAGGCACTGCTGGCCACGGACGCGATCCCCGGCGACCTCAACCGGATCTTCCCCATCTGCACACCGGGCGGGTCGGACTCGGCCTCCTTCGACGAGGTGCTCGAGTTGTTGCACCTGAGTGGCCGCAGCTTGCCGCACGCGGTGCTCATGATGATCCCTGAGGCGTGGGAGAACCACACCGAGATGGACACGGCCCGCCGGGACTTCTACTCCTTCCATTCTTCGTTGATGGAACCGTGGGACGGTCCCGCGGCGGTCACCTTCACCGATGGCAGCCTGATCGGGGCCGTGCTGGATCGCAACGGCCTGCGGCCCGGTCGCTATTGGGTGACCGACGACGGGCTCGTCGTGTTCGCGTCCGAGGCCGGCGTGCTTGACATCAAGCCCGACCGAGTCATCAAGAAGGGACGCCTCAAGCCAGGACGGATGCTGCTGGTCGATCTCGACGCGCACCGCCTGATCAACGACGACGAGATCAAGACCCAACTGGCCAGTGAGCACCCCTACGGTGAGTGGTTGGCGGCCGGCCGGGTGGCCCTGGAGGATCTTCCGGAACGCCAGCACGTCGTGCACAGCCATGCCTCGGTGACCCGTCGCCAACAGGTGTTCGGCTTCACCCACGAAGAGCTCCGCTTGATCATCGCGCCGATGGCGAACACCGGTGCCGAGGCGATCGGTTCGATGGGCAGCGACACCCCGGTGGCGGTGCTGAGTGACCGACCGCGATTGTTGTTCGACTACTTCGCCCAGCTGTTCGCCCAGGTCACGAACCCGCCGCTGGACGCCATTCGCGAGGAACTGGTCACCTCCTTGGGTGCGACCTTCGGACCGGAAGGGAACCTGCTGCAGCCAGGACCGGAATCCTGTCGGCAGATCGTCATCAAGTACCCGATCCTCGATTCCGACGAGCTGGCCAAGCTGGTTCGCATCAACCGGGACGGATCGATGCCCGCCTACGACACCCACGTGGTTCGGGGCGTCTACGACGTCGAAGGTGGCGGCGAGGCCCTTCGGGTGAAGCTGGACGAACTGTGCGAGCAGGTCAGCGAGGCGATCGCCCGCGGCTGCCGGACGATCATCCTCTCGGACCGGCACTCCAACGCCGAGCGGGCACCGATTCCCTCACTGCTGCTGACGGCGGCCATCCACCACCACCTGGTCCGTGAGAAGACCCGCACCAAGGTGGGGATCGTCGTCGAGGCCGGCGACGTTCGGGAAGTCCATCACGTCGCCCTGCTGATCGGCTACGGGGCGGCCGCGGTCAACCCCTACCTCGCCTTCGAGAGCGCTGAGGACCTCGCCCGTCGTGAATGGCAGGTCGCCGTCGAGCCTGAGAAGGCGGTCTACAACATCCGCAAGGCCTTGGGCAAGGGCGTGCTGAAGGTGATGAGCAAGATGGGCGTTTCGACCATCGCCTCGTACACCGGCGCCCAGATCTTCGAGGCCCTGGGACTCTCGTCCGACCTGATCGACAAGTACTTCACCGGAACCACCAGCCGGATCGAGGGGATCGGGCTCGACGAGATCGCCGACGAGGTCGCCCTACGTCACGCTCGCGCCTACCCGCGCAGTGGGATTCCGCTGCCGCACCGCACCCTGAGCGGGGGCGGGGAATACAAGTGGCGCCGGGAAGGCCCGCCGCACCTGTTCGACCCCGAGTCGGTGTTCCGACTGCAGCACGCCACCCGGCAGGGCCGCTACGACATCTTCAAGCAGTACACCGCGCGGGTGGATGACCAGTCCAAGCACCTGATGACGCTCCGCGGCCTGCTGGAGTTCGCCTCCGACCGTCCGGCGATCCCGATCGACGAGGTGGAGCCCATCTCCGAGATCGTGAAGCGCTTCTCGACCGGCGCCATGAGCTACGGCTCCATCAGCAAGGAAGCCCACGAGACCCTCGCGATCGCCATGAACCGGCTCGGCGCGAAGTCGAACACAGGCGAGGGTGGCGAGGAAACCGACCGGCTGCACGACCCGGCGCGCCGCAGCGCGATCAAGCAGGTGGCTTCCGGGCGCTTCGGCGTCACGTCGGACTACCTGTCGAACGCGACGGACATCCAGATCAAGATGGCCCAAGGTGCCAAGCCCGGCGAGGGTGGCCAGCTGCCGGGGCAGAAGGTGTACCCCTGGGTCGCCACGACGCGGCACTCGACGCCCGGCGTGGGCCTGATCTCGCCGCCGCCGCACCACGACATCTACTCGATCGAGGATCTCAAGCAGCTGATCCACGACCTCAAGTGCGCGAACCCGGTCGCCCGGGTGCACGTCAAACTGGTCGCCGAGGTCGGCGTCGGGACGGTGGCGGCCGGTGTCGCGAAGGCCAAGGCCGACGTCGTGCTGATCTCCGGCCACGACGGCGGCACCGGTGCGGCCCCGCTGACGTCGCTGAAGCACGCCGGCGGTCCGTGGGAACTGGGCCTTGCCGAGACCCAGCAGACCCTTCTCCTCAACGGCCTGCGGGATCGCATCGTCGTCCAGGTCGACGGCCAGCTCAAGACCGGGCGGGACGTCGTCATCGGCGCCCTGCTGGGTGCGGAGGAATTCGGCTTCGCCACCGCCCCGCTCGTGGTGACGGGGTGCGTCATGATGCGCGTCTGCCACCTCGACACCTGCCCAGTGGGCGTGGCAACCCAGAACCCGGAACTGCGGGCGAAGTACTCCGGTCACGCCGACTTCGTGGTGAACTTCTTCGAGTACATCGCCCAGGAGGTCCGCGAGTACCTGGCCGAGCTCGGCTTCCGGTCTGTCGAAGAGGCCGTCGGCCGCGTGGAGGTGCTGCGCACCAAGCCGGCGATCGAGCACTGGAAGGCCAAGGGACTGGATCTCAGCCCTGTGCTCCACCAGGTCGAGGTCGCCGAAGGCGCCCCCTTGCACCGGATCGTCGAGCAGGATCACGGCCTCAGCAACAAGCTGGACGTCCAGCTGATCGAGATCTGTGAGCCGGCGCTGGCTCGTGGCGAGCTGGTTCGGGCGGACCTGACCGTCCGCAACGTCGATCGGACGGTGGGCACGATCCTCGGCAACAAGGTCACCATGGCGACCAACGGCGAGGGCCTTCCCGAGAACACCATCGACCTGACCCTGCGGGGGACCGCCGGCCAAAGCTTCGGCGCCTTCCTGCCCCGGGGCATCACCTTGCGACTGGTCGGCGACAGCAACGACTACTTTGGCAAGGGACTGTCCGGGGGGCGGCTGATCGTCCGTCCCGCTCGGAACGCTCCCTTCGTGGCCGAGGAACAGATCATTGCCGGCAACGTCATCGCGTACGGGGCCACCGGCGGTCAGATCTTCATCAGAGGGCAGGTAGGCGAGCGGTTCTGCGTCCGCAACTCGGGTGCGACCGCCGTCGTGGAGGGTGTGGGCGACCACGCGTGCGAATACATGACCGGTGGCGAGGCACTCATCATCGGCCCCACTGGCCGCAACATCGCGGCCGGCATGTCGGGCGGTGTGGCGTGGGTCCTCGACCTGGAGCTGCAACGCCTGAACACCGAGTTGGTGGACCCGACCCCTGCCAGCCCGGCCGACGTGGCGAGGATCCGGCAGTTGCTGGTGCTCCACAGCGAAGAGACTGGCTCGGCGGTCGCTGCACGGCTGCTCAGCCTGACCGACGGTGAGCTGGCGGAGCGGTTCACCACCTTGATCCCGCGCGACTATGCGCGCGTACTGCAGGCCAAGGCCGAAGCCGAAACGGCAGGCCTGGACGAGGAATCGATCGTCAAGATGATGATGGAGGCGGCTCATGGCTGATCCCCGTGGCTTCATGACCACCCCGCGGATGGTCGCCGACCGGCGACCGGTGGCTGAACGTCTTCATGACTGGAACGAGGTCTATCCGGGCTCTCCGGGCAAGGCCGTGCTGCCGATCATCAGCCAGCAGGCTGGTCGGTGCATGGACTGTGGCATCCCGTTCTGCCATGCCGGTTGCCCCCTGGGCAACCTGATCCCCGAGTGGAATGACATGGTGTGGCAGGACGATTGGCGCGCAGCGCTGGAGCGCCTGCACGCCACGAACAACTTCCCCGAGTTCACCGGACGGCTGTGCCCCGCCCCCTGCGAGACCGCCTGTGTGGTGGGCATCAACCGTGACCCGGTGACCATCAAGAACATCGAAGTGGCCATCATCGACAAGGCTTGGGACGACCGACGCGTCGTGCCCCAGACCCCGCAGTGGCACACCGGGAAGACGGTGGCCGTCGTAGGGTCCGGCCCGGCCGGGCTGACGGTCGCCCAGCAGCTCACCCGCGCGGGTCACACCGTCGTGGTCTACGAGCGCGCGGACGCCATCGGCGGACTGATGCGCTACGGGATTCCCGAATTCAAGATGGAGAAGAAGGTTCTCGACCGCCGGCTGAAGCAGATGCGCCTCGAGGGCACCGTCTTCAAGACCGGCGTCGATGTCGGTGTTCACCTCACCGGCGAGGACCTCCTCGAGCGATTCGATGCCGTCGTGCTGGCCATTGGCTCGACGGTCGCGCGTGACCTGCCCATCCCGGGGCGGGAACTTGCCGGCATCCACCAGGCCATGGAGTTCCTGCCACAGGCCAACCGGGTCGCGCTCGGCCAGGAGTTGGACGACCAGATCCTCGCCACCGGCAAGGACGTGGTCATCATCGGGGGCGGGGACACCGGCGCTGACTGCCTGGGGACCTCGCTGCGCCAGGAGGCACGCTCCGTCACCCAGCTGGAAATCCTGCCCACACCGCCGACGAGTCGACCCGGGTCGCAGCCCTGGCCGACGTATCCGATGATCTACCGGGTCTCGTCAGCGCACGAGGAGGGCGGTGACCGGCTCTACTCGGTCTCCACCACCGAGTTCGTGGGTGACGAGGCAGGGAATGTCTCGGGCTTGCAGGTCAGCGAAGTGCGCCTGGCCAACGGGCGCTTCGAGCCCATCCCCGACACCGATCGGCACATCCCGGCCCGGCTCGTGCTGCTGGCCATGGGCTTCACCGGTCCGCAGCGTGCAGGTGTGGTCGAACAACTCGGTGTCGCCCTCGACGGCCGCGGCAACATCGCCCGGAACGACGACTACGCCACCGACGTGCCTGGCGTGTTCGTCTGCGGGGATGCCGGACGGGGGCAGTCCCTCATCGTCTGGGCGATCGCCGAGGGGCGGTCGTGCGCCAACGGCGTGGACGCGTTCCTGCAGGGATCCTCTCGGCTACCCAAGCCGATCCTGCCGACCGAGCGTCCCCTTGTCGTCTGACGCGAACCGCGGGACCGGGTCACCGGGCAAGAAGGGCAAGCAGAAAGCCACGGCCAAGCAGGGCAAGCAGAAAGCCACGGCCAAGCAGTTGGCGACGTTGTTGGTCGGAGGCGACATGTTGCCGCTGCCCGCCGGGCCTTCGTCGATCGCCTCGCCGCTGGACCTGATCGTCGCCTTCGTCAAGGCCTGGAACGCCGGCGACGCTGACGCGTTGGCCGCTCTCTTCGTCGATGACGCCGACTTCGTCAACGTGGTCGGGCTCTGGTGGACCAGCAAGCTGTCGATCCGCCGGGTCCACGCCTGGGGTTTCGAGCAGATCTTCCCGGGCTCGACCCTCACGCTGGAGAAGCTGTCGCAGCGCCTTGTCGGCGACGACGTGGCCGTGGTGCACGCCAGGTGGCGGGTCGAAGGCCAGGTCGA
>CAYUWV010000010.1:6076-24336 GCA_964448385.1 uncultured Propionibacteriaceae bacterium
TCGGCGACGACGTGGCCGTGGTGCACGCCAGGTGGCGGGTCGAAGGCCAGGTCGACCCAGACGGGAAGCCGGCAGAGCCGCGACGAGGGGTGTTCAGCGCTGTCGTCACACGGCTGCCAGAGGGTGGTTGGCTCGCCGTGAGTGCGCAGAACACCGACATCGCGCCCGCCGCCGACACCAACCTCAGTGTGGCCGGAGTGATCACCCCAACGAGCTACATCAAGGCGCCGGTCGACTGACTCAACTCTCGTGCAGCCGCTGCAGGGTGCTCTTGCCGAACAAGGATTCGACCAGGTCCACCGCCAACTCGGCCGTCGCGTTGCGGACGTCAAGGGCGGGGTTGAGCTCAACCAGGTCGAGCGAGCCCAACAGGCCGGTGTCGGCGATCATCTCCATGCACAGCTGCGCCTCGCGGTAGGTCGGCCCACCCCTCACCGGTGTTCCTACGCCCGGAGCGATGTCCGGGTCGATGAAGTCAAGATCCAGGCTGATGTGCACGTGGGTCGCCTCGTCCAACCCGGCCAGCGCCCGCACCATGGTGCGGCGCATCCCGATCTCGTCCAAGAAGCGCATGTCGAAAACCTCGACACCTTCCCTGGCCAGGAACGCCTTCTCTCCCTCGTCCACACTGCGCAAGCCGACCTGGCGGATCTGGTCAGTGGTGATCGCCGGGGCCGTGCCGGCCAACCTGGTCAACTGCTCCGGTCCGTGACCTGCCAGGCACGCCACGGGCATTCCGTGGATGTTGCCGGAAGGGGTCAGTTCTGCGGTGTTGAAGTCCGCGTGGGCATCCACCCAGATGACCCGGAGTTTGCGTCCGGTCGCCCGGCAGTGGGCAGCCACGGCACTGATCGAGCCGATCGCGAGGCAATGATCCCCGCCGAGCAGAATTGGCAGACGACCTTCGGCAAGCTCGTGGGCGGTGGCGTCGAAGACGCTGCGGTTCCAGGCGGTGACCTCAGCGAGGTGTCGGTAGCCGTCCACGGGGCCACGCTGCGGGTTCTCCGGACCGCTGAGATCCCCAGTGTCGCGAACGTCGCAGCCGAAGCGACGCAGCGCGTGATCGAGCCCGGCCACGCGGAGGGCCTGCGGCCCGAGCCGGCAGCCGATCCGAGAGGCGCCGACGTCGGTGGGGGCACCGATGAGACTGACGTGGTGCATTGGCTGGCCTTCCGTGGCGTTGTCGAGCACGATGCAACCATGACCACACCCGTACCGCAAACCGGATCCGGCCTGGTCGCCTGGCTGCGGGGCGTCAACGTCGGCGGGAACCAGCGGGTACCCATGGCGGAACTGCGAGGGGTGGCCGTCGACCTGGGCTGGACCCAGGTGTCGACCCACCTCAATTCGGGGAACCTGCTGTTCCGGGCCGACGCCGGGGCCGCGGAGTTGGCTGCCAGTCTCGGCACCGCCATCACGGAGCGGTTCGGACTCCAGGTAGCGGTGGTGGTCCGCAGCTCAGCCGAGCTGGAGGCCGTCCTGGCCGCAAACCCCTACCCGGACGGCGACCCGTCGCAGGTCTGCGTGGCGTTCGTGGACGGGACGATCTCTGTCGAACAGCTGGAACGCTTGGACGCACTGCGCGCGCCCGGTGAGCGCTTGGCACTCCGGGCACCCGAACTGGTCGTGGATTTCGGCGCCGGGATGGCCCGTTCCGCGCTGGCCGCCAAGCTGCCGGTGGTGCTGCGGCCAGCCGTGGTCACCGTCCGGAACCTGCGGACGGTAACCACGGTCGCGGCGAAACTCACCGCGCAGGCTGACGGCTGAGACCGCCCAGCGAGTCGGGCGGGCGACTCGCCGGCGGCGGGGGTTACGCTAGGCATTCGCTGACTTCCCCCAGCACTCACACCTGATCGTCACCTGCCTTTGGAGGTCGTGGTTCTCCCGTGTCAGCTGGGTTCGTGCACCTGCATTGCCATTCCGAGTACTCGATGCTCGACGGGGCGGCACGCCTGAAGGAGCTGGTGAGCCTTGCCGAGGAGATGGAGATGCCGGCCCTGGCCGTGACCGACCACGGCAACATGTTCGGTGCCTACGAGTTCTACAAGGCCGCCAAGGGAACCTCAGTTCGGCCGATCATCGGCCTGGAGGCGTACCTCACCCCGAAGACCCACCGCAGCGAGCGCAAGCGGGTTCAGTTCGGGGACGGCACTGGCGACGACGTGGCTTCCAAGGGCGCCTACACGCACATGACCATGTGGGCTTCAAACCGTGTCGGGATGCACAACCTGTTCCGGCTGAGCTCGCTGAGTTCGCTCGAGGGCTTCTTCTACAAGCCACGGGCCGACCGGGAGCTCCTCGGCCGCTACGCGCCCGGGCTGATCGCCACCACGGGCTGCCCCTCCGGCGAAGTGCAGACGTATCTGCGCCTGGGCCAGTACGACCAGGCTGTGGCCTCAGCCGCGGAGTTCCGCGACATCTTCGGGGCGGGGAACTTCTACGTCGAGCTCATGGACCACGGCCTCGACATCGAGAACCGGGTGCGCAAGGACCTGGTGCGGCTGGCCCGGCAGCTGGACCTGCCCCTGGTAGCCACCAACGACCTGCACTACTGCAAGGCCTCCGACGCCGACGCCCACGACGTGCTGCTGTGCGTCTCGTCCGGCTCCAACAAGGACACCCCGAATCGGTTCCGGTTCGATGGCAACGGCTATTACCTCAAGTCACCTGAGCAGATGCGGCAGCTCTTCGCCGAACTGCCCGAGGCCTGTGACAACACCCTCGCCATTGCCGAGCGCTGCTCGACGACGTTTGATGAGGGCGTCGGCACGTTCATGCCGCGCTTCGCCGTCCCGGTGGGCGAGAGCGAGTCGTCCTGGTTCATCAAGGAAGTGGAGCGCGGCCTGTCCGTCCGCTTCCCAGACGGGGTGCCGGACTACGCGCGTGAGCAGGCAGCTTTCGAGCAGCAGGTGATCATCGACAAGGGGTACGCCGGCTACTTCCTGGTGGTGGCCGACTTCATCACGTGGGCCAAGGATCACGGGATCCGGGTGGGGCCGGGCCGCGGTTCGGGAGCCGGCTCCATGTGCGCCTACGCGATGCGGATCACGGACCTCGACCCGATTCCGCACGGGCTGATCTTCGAGCGGTTCCTCAACCCGGAACGCCCCTCGATGCCCGACTTCGACATCGATTTCGATGAGCGCCGTCGCGGTGAGGTCATCAACTACGTCAGCCAGAAGTACGGCGACGACCGCGTCTGCCAGATCGTCACCTATGGCACCATCAAGGCCAAACAGGCGATCAAGGACGCCGGTCGCGTGTTGGGCAAACCGTTCTCCCTCGGTGAGCAACTCACCAAGGCCTTCACCGCCCCCGTCCAGGGCAAGGATGTCTCGTTGGCCGACGTCTTCGACCCTTCCCACGAGCGCTACCTCGAGGGCGGCGAGTTCCGTGCCCTGTACGACAACGATCCTGAGATCCGGGAGGTGGTCGACACCGCGCGAGGGATCGAGGGACTGAAGCGGCAGTGGGGCGTCCACGCCGCCGGGGTCATCATGTCCAGCGAACCGTTGATCGACATCGTCCCGATCATGAAGCGGGAGAACGACGGGGCGATCATCACCCAGTTCGACTACCCCGGCTGCGAGGCGCTCGGGCTGGTGAAGATGGACTTCCTCGGGTTGCGCAACCTCACGATCCTGGACGACGCCCTGGCCAACGTGAAGGCGAACCGTGGTCTGGAGGTGGACCTCGATGCCCTCAGCAAGGATCCGACCGACAAGGCGACCTACGACCTGCTCGCGACCGGGGAAACCCTGGGGATCTTCCAGCTGGACGGCGGCGGGTTGCGCGTCTTGCTCAAACAAATGCAGCCTGACTCCTTCGAGGACATTTCCGCCGCCCTCGCGCTCTACCGCCCCGGTCCGATGGGGGCCGACAGCCACACGAACTACGCATTCCGCAAGACCGGCCGCCAGAAGGTGGAGCCGATCCACCCGGAACTGGCCGAGCCGCTGGCCGACATCCTCGACATCACCCAGGGCCTGATCGTCTACCAAGAGCAGGTCCAGCAGATCGCCCAGCGGGTCGCCGGCTACACGCTCGGCCGGGCCGATGAGCTGCGGCGGGCCATGGGAAAGAAGAAGAAGGAGGTACTCGAGAAGGAATTCGTTCCGTTCCAGGCCGGCATGCGTGCCAACGGGTACTCGGACTCCGCGATCCAGACGCTGTGGGACATCCTGATTCCGTTCTCCGCCTACGCCTTCAACAAGGCTCACACCGCCGCGTACGGGTTGATCTCGTACTGGACGGCCTATCTCAAGGCGCACTTCCCGGCTGAGTTCATGGCCGCCCTGCTGCAGTCGGTGAAGGACGACAAAGACAAGTCGGCGATCTACCTGGCGGAATGTCGCCGGATGGGAATCCGCGTGCTGCCGCCCGACGTGAACGAGTCGGACGGGATGTTCACCCCCGTCGGAGCTGACATCCGCTACGGCCTGGCGGCGATCCGGAACGTGGGCGAAAACGTGGTGCGAGGCATCGTCGACGCGCGGCAAAGCCACGGCAAGGCGCCCGACTTCAACTCCTTCCTCGACCAGATTCCCCTGGTGGCGTGCAACAAGCGCGTCATCGAGTCCCTCATCAAGGCTGGGGCCTTCGATTCGATGGGTCACACCCGGCGTTCCCTGATGGAGTGCTTTGAGCAGAAGGTCGACGAGGTCATCGACCTGAAGCGGAACCAGGCCAACGGCCAGGATGACCTGTTCGGTGACTTCGGGGGAGCTGAGACCAAGCTGGTGGGGACGCCGGTTCCTGAACTCGCCGAATGGGACAAGCGGGTCCGGTTGGCCTTCGAGCGCGAAATGCTCGGCCTGTACGTCAGCGACCACCCCCTGCAGGGGCTGGAGCGCATCCTCGAGGCGCAGCGCGACCTCAGCATCGGCATGCTGCGGTCCGACGACGGCCCGCGCGATGGCCAGGTCACCATCGCCGGCATGATCACGCAAGTCGTGCGCAAGCAGACGAAGGCCGGAGACGTGTGGGCCATCGTGAGCGTGGAGGACCTCGAAGCAACTGTGGAGGTGCTGCTGTTCCCGAAGGTCTACCAACTCGTGGCCGGCTCGCTCGCCACCGACACGGTGGTGCGGATCAAGGGTCGGGTCCGCTCGAAGGACGACAGCATCGAGTTGCAGGGCAACGAGGTGCACTTCCCGGACGTTGCCGAAGGCCCATCGGGACCACTGGTGATCTCGATGCCCGCCGTTCGGTGCACCCCAGCCGTGGTGGAACAACTTCGCAGCGTGTTGCGGGCTCACCCCGGGCCTACCGAGGTCCGGGTGAAGCTGATCACCCAGACCAACCGAAGCAAAGTCTGGCGGCTGGACGACGGGCTCAAGGTGGCCCCGTCCCGACCGCTGGTGGCCGATCTCAAGGCCTTGTTAGGCCCGTCCTGCGTGAACGTCTAGGCTCAAGGCCGTGAGTACCACGCTGTCGGAGGACACCTTCACCGAAGCGGAGCCAGAGACATGGCCCGCCTCGGAGGTGTTGCCATGGGTTGGTCTCCTGGCCGCCCTGGCCGTGGTGGTCGGCGGCTTGAGCGCGGTGTTCTGGGTGAATGTGGTCGACCTACCGACCTACCGGATCCTGGCCGACGGTTCGGCGACGGTCTCGGAGCGGGCGCTGACCCAGTTCGTGGCGGCCGACGCATGGTTCGTGATCTGTGGGGCCATGGTGGGTCTTGGCCTGGGCGTCGTGACCTGGCGCTGGTTCAAGCCCATGGGATGGCCCACGGCACTACTGGCGGCCGGAGCCGGGCTGTTGGCCGCCGTGGTCTGCTGGCTGCTGGGTCAGTTGCTCGGCCCTGGCTCCTTCGAGGACCGGCTGGCGACCGCAGCTCCTGACGACCTGGTGCCGATCTCGCTGCAGCTCAGGTCGCTGTCAGCGCTGGCCGTCTGGCCCTTCGCGGCCGTTGCCCCCGTGTTGCTGGCCTCTGCGCTGGGGCCTGAGGAGGTCACGCCACGGCCACGTCGTGGGCAGCCGGAAGCCCCAGTCACTCTCGAGGAGGAAACCGTGGACGAACGCGGCGTCGTGACGGTCACAAGTTCCCCGGTGAGCCCCCGGTGAGCGCCGAGATAGAACGGAAGTTCGCCTTGGACGACACCCAGTCGCTGCCCGGACTGGAACACGTCGGGCTGGTGGGCCAGACGGTGGAGCTGCCGCTGGCGGCCAGCTACTTCGACACCCCGCACTTCGCACTCACCCGGGCGCATCAAGTCCTGCGGCATCGCGTCGGTGGCGTGGATGAAGGGTGGCACGTCAAGCTCCCGGGCGCCGACGCCGGGCATCGCAGCGAGGTTCAGGCGGCGGTGGAACTGCCCAGACCGCCGGAGGAGTTGCGTGCCTTGGTGGCCGAGACCCTGCGCGACCAGCCCCTGATTCCGGTGGCACAGGTGGCGACCCAGCGACGTCAGACCGAACTGCTCGGACCGGACGGACAGGTCTTCGCCTTGGTCTGTGAAGATTCGGTCCGGGTCGTGGTGTCGGGCATCGCCCACAGCTGGCGTGAAGCCGAGGTGGAGTTGGTCGACGGGCCTGAATCGCTGATCGACGACGTCGCCGACGCGCTGGCTGCTGCGGGGATTCGTCCCGCGGTCCTGCAGTCGAAGATCGGTCGTGCCTTGCAGGAGGCCATTTCCTCTGACGATGCCGCGATCGTCGGCGTGGAGGGCCCGGCCAGTTCGGTGATCGCTGACTACCTGGCCGTGCAGCTCGGGACGCTTCAAGCCAAGGAGGCCGCGGTCCTGCGCGACGAGCCGGACGCCGTCCACCGAAGCCGGGTGGCCACCCGGCGGTGGCGCAGCGCGTTGCGCACCTTTGCGCGGTTGTACGATGCCGGCGTGGTCGCTGCGCTGCGGACCGAATTGGCCTGGCATGCCGGCGAACTCGGGGTGCCACGGGATGCCGAAGTGCTGCGCGATCGGCTGACAGAGGCCCTCGAGCAGGCTGGGATCCCCGCTGGGGAGCCGGGACGCGAGCTCATGCTGGACACCCTCGCGGCCACGCACGCCCAAGCCCATGCCGAACTTGTCGCCACCATGGGCACCCCGCGCTATGACGACCTACACCGAGCGCTGGCCGGCTTCCTAGCCGCCCCCCCGCTGCGGCCCCGAGCGGCACGGCCGGCTCGCGACATCCTGCCGGGCATGCTGGAGCGGACCAGGGCCCGGGTCGTGCGGGCGCGCGAGGCCGCGGTGTTGAACCCCGAAGACCTGCACGGCTGGCACGAGTGTCGCAAGGAAGCCAAAGCCATGCGCTACGGCTGCGAAGCCCTGGCGCCTGCCTTCGGCCCAGCGGCACGATCCCTGGCCAAGTCCTGGACCCAGGTGACGGAGGCCTTCGGTGAGGTCCAGGATTCCGCCGTCGCGTGTGACCTTCTGGCCGGTATCGCCCGTCAAGCCGCTGGAACCATGTCGACGGCCAGCTTTGAGACGCTGATCGCCCACGAGACCGAGCGAGCGGTCGAATCGCTGGCGAAAGGCCGTGCGGCACTCGATGAAGCGCTCGCTGCCGGGCAGGACCTGCTGGGTTCCTGAGCGACAACCGGTCCAGGAGGCAAGCCGGGGGCCTTCGGCACCACCGGTCCGCCCGGCCGCCTCAGAAGATCAGGCCGACCACTGCCGTCAAGAGCGGCGCGACCACGAGCGCGGGCAGCATGTCGCCGATCGGGATCTGCTTGATGCCGGACAGGCGGAAGCCGAGGCCGAGCAGGATCACCCCGCCGGCGGCGGTCAGGGCGTCCAGTTGTCCCAGGGGCAGGAAATTGCCCAGCCACAGGCCCAGCAGGGTGAGCGACCCCTGGTAGATCACCAGCGGGATCACCGAGAAGATGACCCCGATGCCGAGGCTGGACGCGAACGCGATCGAGGCGAAGCCGTCCATGGTGGCCTTGACGATCAGCTGGTCTGCGCCCGTGCCCAGCCCGTCCGACAAGGAGCCCAGGATCGACAGTGGCCCCACGCAGAAGATCAGGGTGGCGGTCACCGCCGCTTCGATGAAGGTGTTCTCGTCGGCGTCCTTGGCGAAGCGGGAACGCAACCTGGCCGCACTGCCGTCGAGGCGATCCTCCAGCCGCATCGCCGACCCGATCAGCCCGCCGATCAGCAGCGAACCGAGGACCACGAGCAGTCGCGCGTTGGAGCCGACCTCGGCGGCGAAGGCGTCCGAGAGCCCGGACGCGATGGACTGCGCGCCGATCACCAGCGAGATCAAACCGAGGATCTGGGTGACGAGGGTGCGCGTCCGCTCTGGCAGCCGGTGACCGATCGCCAATCCCACCAGGCTGCCGATCACCACTGTGACGGCATTGATCACAGTCCCAGCCCCGATGAACATGGGGGATTGTCTATCACCTTTGCGGTCGTGGCCGGGACGCTGCCCAAGGACCGTCCCGCGTAGAATCGCCGCTGTGCTGAGAACCTTGGACCTTCGCGGTCGAGTGATCGACTATCGCAGCGTGATGCCCCGGGCACCGCTTGACGTCGAACAGGCCGTCGAGCGCGTGCGTCCGATTTGCGATGCCGTCGCGGCGCGGGGTGCGGACGCTTTGCGCGAATTCTCGCAGCAGTTCGATCATGTGGTGCCAGTCAGCCTGCGGGTGCCCGCGGCGGCCATGGCTGAGGCGCAGGCCGAGTTGCAGCCCGAGCTTCGCGCCGCTTTCGTCGAGTCGATCCGACGGCGACGACTGGTCGCCGAGCGGGAGCGGGACGCCGATACCGTCCGGGTCGAGGTGGCGCCCGGGGCGGTCGTTGAACAACGATCGCTGCCGGTCTCGCGCGTTGGGCTCTACGTTCCCGGTGGGCTCGCGCCGCTGGCCTCCAGCGTTCTGATGAACGTCATCCCTGCCCAGGTCGCCGGCGTGGCGTCCATCGCGGTCGCTTCGCCGCCGCAGGCCGAGTTCGGCGGCCTGCCGCACCCGAGCATCCTCGCGGTCTGTGCGCTGCTCGGCGTGGACGAGGTCTACGCCGTCGGCGGTGCCCAGGCGATTGCGATGTTCGCCTATGGGGTGTCTGGCCTGTGCGAGCCCGTCGACCTGGTCACGGGACCGGGAAACATCTACGTGGTGGCTGCCAAACGCTTGCTGCGCGGCCGAATCGGCATCGACTCCGAAGCAGGGCCCACCGAGATCGCCATTCTCGCCGACGACACTGCCGATCCGGCGTTCGTGGCCGCCGACCTGATCTCGCAGGCCGAGCACGACCCGATGGCCGCTGCCGTGCTGGTGACGCCGTCTCAGGACCTTGCTGATGCTGTCATCGAAGCGTTGGCACCTCAGGTGTCGGCCACGCGCCATGCCGACCGGATTCGCACCGCCTTGACCGGGGAACAGTCGGCCATCGTGATGGTGGACGATCTCGCGCACGGGATTGACGTGGTGAACGCCTATGCCGCCGAACACCTCGAGATCCAGACCGCCGACCCGGCTGCGGTTGTCGGTCAGATCCGCAATGCGGGCGCCATCTTCCTCGGCGCCTGGTCACCGGTGTCCCTGGGCGACTACTCGGCGGGGAGCACCCACGTGCTGCCCACGGCGGGGTGCGCCTGCCACTCCTCTGGCCTGAACGTGAAGAGCTTCCGCAAGGCCGTGCACGTCATCGACTACTCGCGGGACGCGCTGCTCGCTGTGGCCGGGATTGTGGAAACCTTCGCCGCTGCCGAGAACCTGCCGGCGCACGGTGCCGCGGTGACCGTCCGCCGGGGACGGGAGGTGGCACCAGCATGAGGCCCGACGTGACCTTGGCGGAGTTGCCCCTGCGCCCGGAACTGATCGGGGAGGAGCCCTACGGGGCGCCGCAGCTCGACGTCCCGGTGCGGCTCAACGTGAACGAAAACCCCTACCCGCCGGGACCGGCCATCGTCGCCGACATGGCGGCGGCCATCGCCACGGTGGCGGGGGAGGTGAACCGGTATCCCGACCGTGAGGCGCTCGGCCTGCGCCGCGATCTGGCGGCTTATCTCGGCCACGACCTGACCGCCGACCAGATCTGGGCCGCCAACGGCTCGAACGAGGTGATGACCCACCTCCTGCAGGCGTTCGCCGGGCCGGGACGCACGGTGCTGTCCTTCCCTCCCACGTACTCGATGTACCCCGAATACGCGCGGAACACCCACAGCGGCTACGTGACGTGTCCGCGGCGTGACGATTTCGGGATCGACCCTGCTGCCGCCCTGGCGGCCATCGCCGAGCATGCCCCGAGCGTCGTGGTGATCACGACGCCCAACAACCCGACGGGCACCACGACGCCCCTGGCCACCATCCGGGACATCGTGGCCGGTACCGAGGCGATCGTGGTGGTAGACGAGGCCTACCAGGAGTTCGCGAGGAATCCGGGGGACACCTCCCTCACCTTGCTGCCGGAGTTCGGGAACCTGGTGGTGTCGAGGACGATGAGCAAGGCGTTCGCGCTTGCCGGCGGGCGGGTCGGCTACTTCGCTGCGACTCCGGCCATCGTCGACGCCTGCCGCATCGTCCGCCTGCCCTATCACTTGTCGGCGCAAACCCAGGCACTGGCGCGGGTGGCGCTGGCGCACGCAGCCGAGATGCTCGCCCAGGTCGACCTGCTGCGGTCGGTGCGCGACGAGATGCTGGTTCGCCTGCCTCAACTGGGGGTCGAGGTGATCGACTCCGACGCCAACTTCTGTTTGTTCGGGCAGTTCGCAGACCGGCATGATGTCTGGCAACGATTGCTCGCCCGTGGCGTGCTGGTCCGCGAGACTGGCCCCGCTGGGTTCCTGCGGGTATCGGTGGGCACCCCCGCCGAGACCGGCCAGTTCTACACCGCACTAGCCGAGGTACTGAAGGAGACCAGATGAGGGCGCGCACCGCCGTGATGGAACGGTCGACCAGTGAGTCGTCAGTGCGGGTCGCACTGAACCTCGACGGCACCGGTCAATCCACGATCAGCACTGGGGTGGGCTTCTACGACCACATGCTGACCGCACTGAGCAAGCATTCGCTGATCGACCTTGACGTGACGACAACCGGCGACCTCCACATCGACGGTCACCATTCGATCGAGGACACCGCCATCGTGATCGGGCAGGCTTTTGCCGAAGCTCTGGGCGACAAGGCCGGGATCCGCCGGTTCGCCGATGCGACGGTGCCGCTGGACGAGGCAGTGGCTCTCTGCGTGGTCGACCTCGCTGGGCGCCCCTACGTCGTGCACAGCGGCGAGCCCGAAGGCCAGCAGTACGCCATGATCGGCGGCTCAGGGGTGCCCTACGCGGGTTCCATGACCCGGCACGTGATCGAGTCGTTCGCCCTCAACGCCCAGATCTGCCTGCACCTGCGCGTGCTGGCTGGCCGTGACCCACACCACATCGTCGAAGCCCAGTTCAAGGCCCTGGCTCGCGCGCTGCGCGACGCCGTGGTGCTCGATCCCCGCATCGCCGGCCAGATCCCCTCCACCAAGGGGGCGCTGTGACCGTGACGGTTGCCGTCTTGGACTACGGATCGGGCAACCTGCACTCGGTCACCCGCGCCGTGGCCGCCACCGGGGCTGAGGTCGTGCTCACCGCCGACCCTGCGGTCTGCGGCGCCGCCGACGGCCTGGTGGTACCCGGGGTGGGCGCCTTCGCCGCCTGTATGGACGGCCTGGTCGGCGTCGGTGGGCCCAGGATCATCCTGTCTCGGCTGGCGGCCAAACGGCCAGTGCTCGGCATCTGCGTTGGCCACCAGGTGATGTTCGGTCTGGGCGTCGAGCATGGCGAACCGGCCGAAGGGCTCGGTGTCCTGCCCGGCGTGGTCGAGGAGTTGGACGCGGTTCCGTTGCCCCACATGGGCTGGAACACGGTCAACCCTCCGGTCGCATCGGCCATGTTCGCCGGGATCGAAGACGAGCGGTTCTACTTCGTGCATTCCTATGGCGTCCACGAGACGCCGGACTGGCCCGCCAGCGCCCGGGTGACCTGGGCGGAGCACGGCGGCGATCGGTTCATCGCGGCGGTAGAGCAGGGCCCGTTGTGGACCACCCAGTTCCACCCTGAAAAGTCGGGCGAAGCAGGCGCTCGACTGCTGCGCAATTGGGTCGGGACCCTGCACCCGAAGGGCGCAGAGCTGTGACGGGCTTGGAACTGCTGCCGGCCGTCGACGTCCAAGGCGGCCAGGCCGTCCAGCTCGTCCAGGGAGTCGCCGGCAGTGAGAAGGTCTTCGGTTCTCCCAGAGACGCCGCCTTGCGGTGGCAGCAGGCCGGGGCCGAATGGATTCACCTAGTCGATCTCGATGCGGCGTTCGGCCGGGGTTCCAACGCGGCACTCATCGCCGGGATCGTCGCCGAACTCGAGCTCAAGGTCGAACTCTCCGGCGGCATCCGCGACGATGCGAGCCTGGCACGGGCGCTGGCGACGGGCTGTCGCCGAGTGAACATCGGTACCGCCGCCCTGGAGAACCCCGCCTGGTGTGATCGGATCATCGGCGAACACGGCGACCGGATCGCCATCGGTCTGGATGTCAAGGGCACCCGGCTGGCCGCTCGCGGTTGGACTCGGGAGGGTGGGGATCTGTGGGAAACGTTGGCGCGCTTGGACGCTGCCGGGTGCGCACGCTACGTGGTGACCGACGTGGCCAGCGACGGCATGCTGACCGGCCCGAACCTCGACCTATTGCGTCAGGTGTGTGAGCGGACGAGCGCGAAGGTGGTGGCCAGTGGCGGCATCGCCCACTTGGAGGACGTGCGGGTGCTGCGAGACCTCGTGCCGCTGGGAGTCGAGGGAGCCATCATCGGCACCGCGCTGTACGTGGGCAACTTCACCCTCGAAGAGGCGCTGGCGGTCGCTGCGGGCTGAGCGCGCGGTCGGGCCGCAGGCGGGATTCTTGGTGAGCGGTTCCTGAGGCGGACGCGGTGGCACGCGCCTGCCTGAATCGGGGTCGCCGGGCAGCAGGGGTTCTCGCGGTCGACGAGCCTAGGCTGGCGCCATGAGCAACTCCGACTACCAGGAGCCCACCAACGAACAGTTGTGGGTACAGCCTCCGGTCGACCCGAGCGCCGTGCCGCCCTCCCAGCAGCTCGTCCCGGCCCCGCAGCAGCCGATGGTGCCGCCGATGGTGGCGCCGCGGGCTGCCCCCATCGCCAAGCGGTCGGGGCCGTCCGACAAGCGGTTTGTCCTGGCGATCGTGTCCCTGGCGCTCGGGATCCCGCTGTCGGCCATCGGTGCTGGTACCAGCGGCATCGCCGGATTGCTGATCGCCTGGGTGGGCATCGTGCTGGTGAACCTCGTCTACGGCATGAACCGGACGAACTGAGGCCACGCCGCCCCAGTCACCGCGGACCTTGAAGCCGAGGGGACCTCAGGGCACCCGCGCCGTCCATTCTGAGGTGGCGAACTTCTCCTCGACCAGCAGGGTCATGGCACTCCGCTCGGCCGCCGTCAGCTCACCGTCGGTGACCCGGTAGCGGCTGCGGAAGGTGGCTGCGAACCCGGCGATCACCTCCTGGCGCGGCAACTGGGTCTGCGAGCGAACCGGGTCCACCCGTTTGTTGGCGCTCTTGGTGCCCTTGTCAGACAGCTTCTCCCGGCCGATGCGCAAGACCTGCAACATCTTCTCGGCATCCATGTCGTAGGCCATCGTCACGTGATGCAGCACCGCGCCGCCCACGAACCGCTTCTGGGCGGCCCCGGCGATCTTGCCCGCCGCCGAGGCGATGTCGTTGAGTCCGGCGTAATGCGCCTCGACCCCGACCTCGGCCAGGGCTGCCAGCACCCACTCGTCGAGGAAGGCGTACGAGGCCTCGTAACTCATACCGTCGACCAGGGTCGCCGGCACGACCAGGGAGAAGGTGATGCAGTTGCCCGCCTCCATGAACATCGCCCCGCCGCCGGAGGTGCGACGCACGACGGTGATGCCGTGGCGGGCGGCGCCCTCGGCGTCCACCTCGTTGCGCAGCGACTGGAAGGAGCCGATCACGACCGCTGGCTCTTCCCACTCCCAGAACCGGAAGGTGGGACCACGACGCCCGGCGGCCAACTCTTGGGAGAGCACCTGGTCCAAAGCGCAGTGTTCGGCCGGAGTCAGTGGTCCGGGGTCGAGCAAGGTGAAGGTGTGGTCGCTCCACCCAGTGGAGAGTCCCAGCGCCCGTCGCACCGCCACTCCCACGGCCCGGGAGTCGAAGCCGACCATCGTGACGCCGACCCCCAGCAAGCCATCGACCCGGGCGCGTTCCAGACCGGCGTCGATGACGGCGGCCAGGTCACCGACGCCCGCGGTCACCGGCTGACCGGCAAGGGAGCGATCGATCACCTCCAGAGCCTCGTCCGGATCCAGGAAGAAGTCCCCGCTCACGGTGACGTGGGAGAGGTGATCCGCCACCACGCTCAGGTCGACCGCAACCAGCTTGCCCCCCGGCACCTTGTACTCGCCGTGTCGTCGCTCGCTCATGGTGGGCCAGCGTAGCCGGAGCTGACGGAGGTCAGCGTGGCCTAAAGTAGGGGAGGCACTTTTCAACTCGCAGGCAGGACGTTCATGAGCGGTCACTCCAAATGGGCCACCACCAAGCACAAGAAGGCAGTCATCGATGCCAAGCGCGGCAAGCTCTTCGCCAAGCTGATCAAGAACATCGAGGTCGCCGCCCGCACCGGAGGTGCCGACCCGGCTGGTAACCCGACCCTCTTCGACGCGATCCAGAAGGCCCGCAAGACGTCGGTTCCGGTCGACAACATCGACCGCGCGGTGAAGCGCGGCGGGGGCACCGAGGCCGGTGGCGCCGACTACATCACGATCATGTACGAGGCCTACGCAGCCGGCGGCGTGGCGGTCCTGATCGAGTGCCTCACCGACAACCGCAATCGTTCCGCCTCCGACGTGCGGGTCGCGGTCACCCGAAACGGTGGGCGCATGGCCGATGTCGGCTCGGTGCAGCGGCTGTTCTCGCGCAAGGGTGTCGTCGAGGTCGACGCGAAGTCCGGCGGCAAGACCGTCACCGAACTGGACGTCATGGAGGCCACCCTCGAGGCCAATGCCGAGGAGGTGCGCGACGACGGCGACGTGATCACCGTGCTGTGCGACCCGTCCGACCTGCTGGCGGTCCGCCAGGCGGTCCAGGCGGCGGGGTTCGACTACGACAAGGCGGAAGTGAACTTCGTGCCCTCCTTCACCGAGCCGGTCGCCGACGCCGACACGGCCGGCAAGATCTTCAAGGTGCTGGACGCTCTCGAAGACCTGGACGACGTGCAGAACGTGTACTCCAACGAGGACGTGCCTGAGGAGATCCTGGAGCAACTGGAGGACTGACCGCCGCGAGATCGCGGCCCTCGGCGTGGCCGCTAGGCCAGGTGCGTGACGATGGTTAGTATCCGAACATCTGTTCGGACGGAATGAGGTGCTGATGCGCGTCCTGGGGGTCGATCCCGGCCTGACTCGCTGTGGGATCGGGGTTATCGAGGGGACGCCCGGACGCCCGCCGAAGCTGATCGCCGTCGGTGTGATCAGGACGCCGGCCGGTGACCCCCTGGCAGATCGGTTGGTGGCCATCGAGCGGGGTCTCATCGAGTGGATGGGGGAGCACACCCCCGATGTGGTGGCGGTCGAGCGGGTCTTCGCCGATCACAACGTCCTGTCGGTGATCGGGACAGCCCAGGCGGCCGGCATCGCCATGTTGGTGGCCGCCCGCAGCGGGGTACCCGTCCACACCCACACCCCCACCGAAGTGAAGGCCTCGATCAGCGGCTCGGGCCGGGCCGACAAGGCTCAGGTGGCGACCATGGTGGCCCGGATCCTCAAGCTTGACGCACCCCCCAAGCCCGCAGACGCGGCGGACGCGGTCGCCCTGGCCATCTGCCACCTCTGGCGAAGCGCCGGGGCCGATCGGATCGCTGCGGCAGTGGCCCAAGAGGCCGCCCGCCAGCAGTCCAGGCGGCCGGCGTGATCGCCCTCGTGCGCGGCACCGTCGTGGCCCTGGGGGGCACCTGGCTGGTCGTGGACGTCACCGGAATCGGCCTCAAGGTGCTGTGCACCCCGTCGACCGCCAGCGCGCAGCGCCTCGGGCAGCCCGCCACCCTGCATACCTCGCTGGTGGTGCGCGAGGACTCCCTCACCCTGTTCGGCTTCGCCGACGCCGATGAACGTGACTGCTTCGAGCTGGTCCAGACCGCGACCGGGATCGGCCCCAAGATCGCCCTGTCCGTGGTCTCGGTCCTGAACCCGGCTGAACTGAGGGCGGCCGTCGCAGCCGAGAACATCGCCGCGCTGACTCGAGTCCCGGGCATTGGGGTGAAGGGCGCCCAGCGCCTGGTCATCGAACTGAAGGACAAGATCGGAGGGTTGGCCGGCCCGTCCGGGCCAACCCAACAGGCCCTGATGGGGTGGCGCCAGCAGGTTGCCTCTGGCCTGATCGGCCTGGGCTGGTCGAGCCGGGACGCCGAGGCCGCCTGCGACCGAGTGGCCGAGCTTGCCGAAGCAGATCCGGCGGTGCCGATCGCCACCTTGATGCGCGCGGCCCTGCGTAGCCTGGCCAAGTGAAGCCCTTGACCATGAGGTATGTGAGGCTGTCCCGATGACCCCCGCGCCGCGCCCCGCTGCCGATTCCGATCCGCTGGATCCCTTCGTCCACACCGACGAGCAGGCGGCCGAATCCGCGTTGCGGCCAGGGTCTCTGGCGGAATTCGCTGGCCAGCCACGAGTGAGCGACCAGCTTGGGCTCGTCCTGGACGCCGCCCGGCATCGCGGCACCGTCCCCGAGCATGTGCTGTTGTCGGGGCCACCCGGACTCGGCAAGACCACCTTGGCGATGATCATCGCCGCCGAACTCGGCGCCCCGCTGCGGATCAGCAGCGGTCCGGCGATCCAGCACGCCGGGGACCTTGCCGCCATCCTGTCCGGGCTGAATCAGGGGGAAGTCTTCTTCCTTGACGAGATCCATCGCATGTCAAGACCGGCCGAAGAAATGCTGTACCTCGCCATGGAGGACTTCCGAGTCGACGTCGTGGTCGGAAAGGGACCGGGCGCCACGGCCATCCCGCTGGAGATCCCGCCGTTCACGCTGGTGGGGGCCACCACCCGGGCGGGCCTGCTGCCCGGGCCTCTGCGTGACCGGTTCGGCTTCACCGGTCAACTCGACTTCTACGACACCGAGGCACTGGAAGGCATCATTCGGCGCTCGGCAGCCCTGCTGGGGATCGAACTGGGGATCGGCGCGGCACAGGAGATCGCCTCCCGCTCCCGCGGGACCCCCCGAATCGCCAATCGCCTGCTGCGGCGGGTGCGGGACTTCGCCCAGGTGCGGGCCGACGGGCGGTTGAGCGTATCGGTGGCCGCCGCCGCCCTGGAGTTGTACGAAGTCGACCCGTTGGGGCTTGACCGGCTCGATCGAGCGGTGCTGGACGCGCTGTGTCGCCACTTCGGAGGCGGTCCGGTGGGGATCACGACCCTGGCGATGGCCGTGGCGGAGGAGACCGAAACGGTGGAGGAGGTGGCCGAACCCTTCCTGGTTCGCCAGGGGTTCCTGATGCGGACGCCGCGCGGGCGCGTGGCCACCCAGCGGGCGTGGGCACACCTTGGGCTGCGGGCACCGCAAGCGACGGCGGACCTCTTCTCCGACCAAGAGTTGTGAGGCCGTTACGGTGGCCTGGCGGGTCCGGAATGGGGATTCCCGGCTTGCGGCGCTAGGCTTCTGGGTCGGCGGAGTTCCGTCGGTTGATCTCGAACATTGAGGAAACACACACATGGGCGATCTAGGGTCCACTTTGTTGATGGTTGCCATGATGGGCGCTGCGCTGTACTTCTTGATGATCCGGCCGCAGCAGCGCCGGGCCAAGGAGCAGAAAGAGGTGCTGAGCGCCCTCGGAGACGGCTCACGGGTGATGCTGGTCTCCGGGATCGTTGGCACGGTGAGACACCTCGGCGAGAAGCAGGCCATCATCGAGGTCGCTCCCGGTGTGGAGATGACCGTCGTCAAGGCAGCGATCTCGACGCAGCCGGTCGAGGACGAATTCGAGTACGTCGACGAGCAGGAGCCCAGCGATTCGGCGCCCGCCGTCGATGCCGACGTGACCTTCGACCCGACTCCCCCCAGCTCCGAGGACACCACGCAGTCCAAGAACTGACCCGTCCCTCGACTCAAGGCAATCGTGGCAACCACCAGTAGGAAACACGGCCATCCGGTCCGCACGCTCGCGCTCTTCGGGCTGTTGATAGCAGTCCTCTACGCCGTCATGGGGTTCTCCGGTGTCTGGACGCCCAAGCTCGGGCTTGACCTCCGTGGCGGCACCACGATCACCCTCACCGCCGAGAACAGCTCCGGGACCGGCACGGTCGACCCTGACAGCCT
>CAYUWV010000010.1:24436-26382 GCA_964448385.1 uncultured Propionibacteriaceae bacterium
CGACCTGCTGAAGTGGGAACCTAGCGACCGCGACACCGCAGACTTCAGCGCCTTCCAGTGTGGCGACCCCTTCCCGGACGTGTCCGACCAGCCGCTGATCACCTGCGATGACACCAACGCGTACAAGTACCTGCTCGGACCGGTCCTCATCAAGGGCGAAGAGGTCACCCGGGCCCAGGCAGGCGTCCCGGACAACTCGGTGGCCTGGGTCGTGAATCTTGAGTTCAGCTCGCAGGGGGCGACGGACTTCAACACCGTCACCACCCACCTGTCCACCCAGACAGCGCCGCTGAACCAATTCGCGATCGTGCTGGACAGCAGCGTCATCTCGGCTCCGAGCGTCGCCAACCCGATCCCCGGTGGGCGCGCCGAGATCTCCGGATCGTTCACCCAGGCCAGCGCGACGCAATTGGCCAACATCTTGTCCTATGGCGCCCTGCCGCTGTCCTTCGAGGTCTCCAGCGTCGACAACGTGTCGGCAAAGCTGGGCGGCGAGCAACTGCAGGCGGGCATCATCGCGGGCCTGATCGGTCTCGGGCTGGTCGTGCTCTACAGCGTGATCTACTACCGAGGCTTGGCGATTGTCGTCGTGGCGTCGCTCACCATCGCGTTCGCGCTCACCTACGCCCTCATCGTCCTGCTCGGCCAATCGATGGGCTTTGCGCTGAACTTGCCGGGCATCGCGGGTGCGATCGTGGCAATCGGTGTCACTGCCGACTCGTTCATCATCTACTTCGAACGAATCCGGGACGAGGTGCGCGAGGGACGCAGCCTGCGCACCGCCATCGAGACCGGGTGGGTTCGTTCCCGCAAGACCATCCTGGTCGCCGACTCGGTATCCCTGTTGTCGGCCGTGGTGCTCTTCGTCATCGCGATCGGCGCCGTCAAGGGTTTTGCCTTCACCCTTGGCCTGACGACCCTGATCGACATCGCCGTGGTCTTCTGGTTCACCAAGCCGATGATGACGCTCTTGGGAGCCACCAAGTTCTTCGGCGAGGGACACCGCTTCTCAGGCTTTGAGGCCGAGCACCTGGGTGCCACGACGGCACCCCTGCACAGCGGCAATCGACGCCCGGTCAAGGCAGGAGGGGTGGCCTGATGTCCCGCGCCAACGGCATTGCACACCGGCTCTACACCGGTGACATCTCCTACGACTTCGTCGGTCGACGCAAGCTCTGGTACACGATCTCTGCGGTGATGCTGCTGATCTCGCTGCTGTCCCTGATCATCAGGCCGCTGAACCTTGGCATCGAGTTCCGCGGTGGCTCCGACTTCCAGGCTCCGATCACCGTCACTGCGACCACTGTCGACGAGGTTCGCACGGCCGTCGAGCAACTCAACCTGCCCAAGAACGATGAACTCACCGTCACCACGATCGGCGGCGGGACGGTTCGCGTCCAGACCAGGGCCCTTGAGGTGCCCGAAGTCACGCAGGTCAAGCAGGCCATCGCAACGGTGGCAGGAATCCAACCTGACGAGGTCGCCTATCAGCTGATCGGCGCATCCTGGGGCCAGCAGATCACGACGCAGGCATTGATCGCGCTGGTCGTCTTCCTGGTGCTGGTGATGCTGCTGATCTGGGGGTATTTCCGCGACTTCAAGATGTCGATCTCGGCCATCGTGGCGTTGCTGCACGACCTCGTGATCACGATCGGCGTCTACTCGCTCGCCGGGTTCGCCGTGACTCCGGCGACCATGATCGGCGTCCTGACAATCCTCGGCTACTCGCTCTACGACACCGTGGTGGTCTTCGACAAGATCCGAGAGAACGTCGCGGACTTGGAACACAGCCGGAGGACGTACTCCGAAGCTGCCAATCTGGCCGTCAACCAGGTCTTGGTCCGCTCGCTCAACACGACGATCATCGGCGTGCTCCCAGTGGCCGCCCTGTTGTTCACCGGCGCCTTCGTGCTGGGCACCGGTCCGCTGAAGGACCTCGGCCTCGC
>CAYUWV010000011.1:0-12188 GCA_964448385.1 uncultured Propionibacteriaceae bacterium
GCGGCACCGACGCCAAGGCGTGGTCGAAGCTCGGCGTCCGCTGCTTCGGGTTCGCCCCGCTGCGGTTGCCGCCCGAACTCGATTTCGTGGCGCTGTTCCATGGGGTGGACGAGCGGGTCCCGATCGAGTCGCTGGAGTTCGGGTGTCGAGTGCTCGACCGCTTCCTTGATGAGGCCTGAGCGCTGCCAGGCCGACCACCCGCGTCAGCAGACCACCCTCCGCGCTGACGCTCGGTGAGGAAGTCAGGCAGGCCGCTCGCCCCGCGCAGCCTTCTCGACGATCGTGGCAATGCGCCTGGCCTTGGTGTCCTCCCGCTTGGCCAGGGCGATCCACCCGAGCGCCTGCTTCTTGACGCTGGGCGGGAACGCGTCCCAGGCCGAGCGGGCCGTGGGGGAGGCGTCCAGAGCTGCCGCCAGGGAAGGGGGCTCCTGCAGTGCTTCAGACGAATCCAACACGCTCCAGGCGCCAGTTGCTTTGGCTCGTTCGATCTCCGCAACACCGGACGGTTGCAGGCGTCCCTCGCGTTCCAGCTCGGCCACCCTGGCCTTGTTGCTGGCCGCCCACGGGCTGCCGGGCTTCCGCCTGGTGAACCACAGCCTTGAGCGCTCGTCGTCCAGCGGGGCGGCCTGGCCGTCCACCCAGCCCCAGCACAGGGCTTCGCGGATCAACTCCTCGTAGCTGAGCTGGGCGCGACCGGTGGCGGGCCGCCAGATCACGACCCACACCCCCGATCCGCGATCGTGGTTGGCCGCCAGCCATTCATGCCAGTCGGCGCAGGACTCCGGCTGGAACTGCTCGGCGTCAGCCATTCCCATGTCAGCCTCCCGATTCGGGCTCGCGGCCCGCGTTCGGGCCACCCGACACGTCGTCCAAGGCCGCCACGATCTCGGCGGGGAGGGTCGCGTCGGCCACCGCCAGGAAGGGCTCCAACTGGGCGACGGTCCGCGCCCCCAACAGTGGCGCGGTGACTGCGGGGGCGTCGCGCACCCACAGCAACGCGACTTGGGCCGGGGTGAGATCGAGGCCGTCGGCAGCGACCGCAACCGCGTCCACCACCGCCTGAGACCGGGTCTCCAGGTACGGTTCGACGAACCATGAGAAGTGCGGGGCCGCGCCTCGGGAGCCACGGGGGATGCCCGAGCGATACTTGCCGGTCAGCACCCCGCGTCCGATCGGTGACCACGGGAAGAACCCCAGCCGGAAGGCCCGGATCGCCGGGATCACCTCCACCTCGGCGCGGCGGGCGAGCAGCGAGTACTCCACCTGGGCCGAGGTGATCGGCGTCCGGCCCGGAAACGCTGCCTGCCAGGTAACGGCCTGCGCGGTCTGCCAGCCGACGAAGTTGCAGATCCCGGCATATCGGACGTCGCCGGCCGTGACGGCCGTGTCGATCGCGGCCAGCGATTCCTCCAAGGGCGCCGACCCCCACGCGTGCAACTGCCACAGGTCGATGTGATCGGTGCCGAGACGACGCAGTGAGCCGCGCAGGTCGGTCAACAAGGCCTGGCGGGAGGTGTCGACCACGCGCTCGCCGTCCCGAATCCCGAACCCTGCCTTGGTGGCGATCACGACGTCCCCGCGGTGCAGGTCGACCCGCAGGATCTTGCCGAGCATTCGTTCCGCCTCGCCTCCGGCGTAGGCGGCGGCGGTGTCAACCAGCGAGCCGCCTGCCTCCACGAAGGTGCGCAGCAGCGCCCTGGCATCGTCCAGGCGAGTGTCACGGCCCCACGTCAGAGTGCCCAGCCCGAGCTGGGACACCTGGAGGCCGCTGTGGCCAACGAATCGACGCTGCATCGGCTCAGGGCTGCAGTCGGCCGGTCAGCAGCAGCACCGACACGAGCGCGGCCAGCCCGAAGCGGTACCAGACGAAGATCGAAAAGTTGTGTTTGCTGACGTACCGCAGCAACCAGTGGATCACGGCCAGTGCGACACCGAACGCGATCACGGTGGCGAGCAGGGTCGGACCCCAGGAAAGAGCCGGGTCTTCGCTCATGTCCTTCAGTTTGTACAACCCCGAGCCGAACACGGCCGGCACCGCCAACAGGAAGGCATATTCAGTGGCTGCCGCACGCTTGTAGCCCAGGAACAGACCGCCGGCGATCGTCGCACCCGAGCGGGACACCCCAGGGATCAGCGCGAGCGCTTGGGCGAAGCCCAGTGCGATGCCGTCCAGCCAGGTCAGCTGGGTCAGTTCGAGGGCGTTGCGGGCCAACTTGTCGGCGACCCACAACACGGCGCCGAACCCGGCCAGCATCCCGACGGTGATCCACAGGTTGCGCAGCGAGGTGTCGATCGCATCCTGAAAGGTGAGACCGAGCACCACGATCGGGATCGAGCCGATGATCACCAACCAGCCCATCCGGGCGTCCGGGTCGTCCCTAGGTACTTTTCCGGCCAGCGACAGCGCCCAATGCTTGATGATTCGCCCGATGTCACGGGCGAAATAGATGATCACCGCGCTCTCGGTGCCGAGCTGGGTGATGGCCGTGAAGGTCGCGCCGGGGTCGTGACCACCGAAGAAGAGTTGCCCCACGATCGACTGGTGGGCGCTGGACGAAATCGGGAGGAACTCGGTCAGTCCCTGCACGACGCCCAGCACAATCGCCTCCAACCAGCCCATCTGGTTCCCCTTCCGTGTCCCCCGACAGCGTAATGGCCCAACGCGGGAGGTAATCTGCGGACCATGCGCGCTTGGGCTCCTGTCGCCGTCCCGTCACTGCCGGGCACTTCGGACGCGCCCGTCCGGGTCTTCGACAGTCTCAGCTCCCACCTGCAGCCCGCCGGGCCGGATACCGGCGAGGCCCGGCTGTATGCCTGCGGCATCACGCCCTACGACGCGACCCACCTCGGCCACGCCTTCACCTACGTCGCGATCGACCTGTTGCACCGAGTGTGGCTCGATGCCGGACTCACTGTCCGGTACGCCCAGAACGTGACCGATGTGGACGATCCGCTGCTCGAGCGCGCCACCGCGACCGGCGTCGACTGGGAAGCCCTTGCCGCGGCCCAGATCGACCTGTTCCGGGCGGACATGGAGGCCCTGCGGGTGTTGCCCCCGCAGCACTACGTCGGCGTCGTCGAATCGCTGGACGTCGTCACCGACCTGATCGAGGTGCTGCGCCAGCAGCAGGCGGTCTACCAGCTGCCCGACCCTGCCTTCCCCGACTGGTACTTCTCGGTCACGCGCACCTCGAATCTCCTGGAGGGCACCGGCCTGTCGGTGGCCGAGGCCGAGCAGGTCTTCGCCGAGCGGGGCGGGGACCCGACCCGTCCGGGCAAGCGGCACCAACTCGATCCACTGGTGTGGCGGCAGGCCCGGCTCGGCGAGCCGTCCTGGGAGTCTCCGCTCGGACGGGGACGGCCAGGCTGGCACATCGAGTGCAGTGCCATCGCGTTGCACGCGCTCGGTGAGGCTTTCGACGTCCAGGCCGGGGGACGCGACCTCAGCTTCCCTCACCACCCGATGTCGGCCGCCGGTGCCAGGGTCGCGACCGGCCAACCTTTCGCCCGGGTCTTCCTGCACACCGGCATGGTCGGCCTGGACGGCGACAAGATGAGCAAGTCGCTGGGCAACCTCGTCTTCGTGAGTCGGCTCCTGGACGACGGCGTCGACCCGATGGCGATCCGGCTGGTGTTGCTGGCCCACCATTACCGGGCCGACTGGGAGTACACCGCCGCCGACCTGGCCGCTGCCGAGGCACGCGTGACGGCCTGGCGAGCGGCGTTCGGCGCCCGTGCGGGCGCTGCCGGCGAGCCTGTCGTGGCGGCGCTGCGGGCGGCGCTGCGGGCCGATCTCGATTCCCCTGCGGCCCTGGCGATCATCGACGACTGGGCCGCCAGCCAGGGCACGGACGATGCGGCGCCCGGCCTGGTGGCCAGGGCTGCCGACGCCCTGCTTGGCTTCGACCCCGGGAGTGCCGAGGCGTCCAGCCGCTAGACTGCCGCGGTGAGCAAATCCTTCGAAGACCTCTTCGCTGAGTTGCGCCACCGCGCCACGACTCGTCCTGAGGGCTCCGGCACCGTCCGAGCGCTCGACGCCGGCGTGCACGCGATCGGCAAGAAGGTCGTGGAAGAGGCGGCCGAAGTCTGGATGGCCGCGGAGTACCAGTCGAAGGACGAGGCCGCCGAAGAGATCAGCCAGCTGCTGTACCACGTGCAGGTGCTGATGATCTCGCTGGGACTCGACCTCGACGATGTCTATGAGTACCTCTGATCTGGCGTTCCTCGCCGATTGAACCGACCTCCAACGAAACGGGATCTGACGTGCTGAAGATTGCGGTGCCCAACAAGGGGTCACTCGCCGAATCCGCCACGGTGATGCTGCGTGAGGCGGGCTACCGCCAGCGCACCGATCCGAAGGACCTCGTCCTCGTCGACGACGCCAGCGGGGTCGAGTTCTACTACCTCCGCCCCCGCGACATCGCCGTGTACGTGGGCGAGGGGACGCTCGACCTGGGGATCACCGGACGCGACATGCTGCTCGACTCGGGGGCCGCGGCCACCGAGGTCCTCGCCCTCGGGTTCGGCGGCACGCGATTCCGGTTCGCCGCGCCGGGCGGCTCAGCCATGGACGTGGCGGATCTGGCGGGCAAGCGGATCGCAACCTCCTACCCCGGGCTGGTGCAGGCCTACCTGGAGCAGGCGGGCGTCACGGCACGCCTGATCAAACTCGACGGGGCCGTGGAAAGCTCGGTCCGGTTGGGGGTCGCCGACGTGATCGCCGATGTCGTCGAGACCGGAACCACCCTGAAGCGCGCCGGACTGGAGTTGTTCGGCGAGGCGATCATGCATTCCGAGGCGATCCTGATCCAGCGCAGCGGTCAGGAGGCCCCCGCCGAGCTGCCGCTGCTGCTGCGGCGCCTCAGCGGCGTGATGACGGCCCGCAACTTCCTCATGGTTGACTACAACGTGCCGCAGGCGTTGCTCGAGCAGGCTTGCGCCATCACTCCCGGGGTCGACTCCCCGACAGTGTCCCCGCTGGCGAAGCAGGGATGGGTGGCGGTGCGCGCGATGATTCCCCGGCGCGACGCGCAGCGAATCATGGACGACCTGTGGGACGCCGGCGCCGACGGCATTCTGGTGACGTCGATCCACGCGTGCCGGCTGTAACCGTGGGTCAGGTGCTTCGCCCCCGGGCGGTGCTGCTGACCGGGATCGTGCTGTCGAGCGTGCTCGTGCTGGCGTGCGTGCTCGGCTGGATGCTGCTGCCGCCCGAAATCCAGGTGTTGTTCACGGGGCCTCAGCTGGCGACCCTCGGCTTCTTCGTGGCGGTGATGATCGCGATCATGCTCGCCGTCGGGCTCAGCACCGTCCGGATCGACGCCGGTGGCCTCGAGGTCCGGAACGGGGTGAGTCGCCACCGGATCGACTGGGCGGACGTCCGCGGTATCCGCTATTCCGAGCACGACGCCTGGGCCTTCGTGCAGCTGGAGGGCGACCCGGACACCCGTCCGCTGCTCGCCGTCCAGCGTTCGGACGGGGAGCGCGCCGACCAGGCGGTGGCGACGCTGCGTGCCGCCTGGGTGGAGTCCCGTCCAAGTCCCGAGGTGAGGGACGAGGCATGAGGACGCTCGGCCAGCCCAACGCTTCCTTCGCAGGCGACCGCGGCGAGCCGGACGCACAGGTCCGGGCGCTGCTCGCTGCCGTCACCGACGATGTCAGCTACGCCCGAGCGGTTGCGGCGCTGTGCGGCAGTCGGCTGTTGCTGCCGATCGCTGAAGATCCCGAGGCCAACCTCTCGGCCGTGATGATGCAGTCAGGCTCTGGGAAGACCGGACTCCTGGTGTTCACCGGGCTTGACTCCCTCCAGGTCTGGAACCCGAAGGCCCGCCCGGTGCCCTGCACCCTCGACGACGTCGCCGCCACGGCCGTCGAGACGGGCTGCAGCGCCATCGTGGTGGACGTCGCCGGACCGGCGAGCCTGGTCATCGAAGCCCCGCTGATCGCGGAACTCGCTGCGGGGCGTCGCCTCATCGAACTCGAGGACGGCGGGTTCGGCTGGCTGTTCCGGCAGGACGGCCCCGGTGCGGGTCATCAGCACCCGGGCGTTCCCGACGACGTGCTGCGGCCCGTTCGCTCCTGATAGACTTCCCGGGATCGGTCAGCCGAGGCTGGCCCCCAAGTGGAGTCCTGAACTCCCACCTGGTCGCTCATGGCGTCTCGGGTCGGTCCCCGCCCGGGGTTTCCGGGCGTGATTCAGGGTCTCCGCATGTGCGGGGGCCCTTTTCGATTGGGCGGTCCACCCACCGGTTTTTCTTTGGAGGACACATCAGCACCGAACCGCGTATCAACGATCGCATCCATGTCAATGAGGTGCGTCTGGTCGGCCCTGCCGGCGAACAGGTCGGCATCGTGCGCATCGAGGACGCACTACGGCTGGCGCGCGAGGCCGATCTCGACCTGGTCGAGGTTGCCCCCATGGCCCGACCCCCGGTCGCCAAGCTCATGGACTACGGGAAGTTCAAGTACGAAGCTGCCCAGAAGGCGCGCGAGTCGCGCCGGAACCAGACCAACACGGTCATCAAGGAAATGAAGCTCCGGCCCAAGATCGACATCCACGACTACGAGACCAAGAAGGGTCACGTCGTGCGGTTCCTCAAGGCCGGCGACAAGGTCAAGATCACCATCATGTTCCGCGGCCGTGAGCAGAGCCGGCCAGAACTCGGGTTCAATCTGCTCAAGAAGCTCGCCGATGACGTCGCCGAGGACGGTTTCATCGAGTCGGCTCCCAAGCAGGACGGTCGCAACATGCTGATGGTGCTGTCGCCGACCCGCAAGAAGACCGAGGCCAAGGTCGAGGTCGAGGCCGCCAAGGCTGCCCGTGCCGCCGAGCGGGCCGAACTCGCCGAACTCGAGCGCCGGCAGCTGGAAGAGCTTCGGGCCAGGCACGAGGCCAAACCGGAAACCAAGAAGAAGCGGGGGCCCGCAGACAACATGGACCCCGACATCGATCTGTAGTACCAGGAGAAAGTGACACCATGCCCAAGATGAAGACCCATTCCGGGGCCAAGAAGCGCTTCCGCGTGACCGGCACCGGCAAGGTGATGCACCGCCAGGCCGGCAAGATGCACCTCAACGAGCACAAGGCGAGCAGCCGCACCCGTCGCCTCGACGGCGACAAGGTTGTGGCGAAGGGCGACGCCAAGAAGGCACGTCGTCTCCTCGGCAGCTACAAGGCCAACTGATTCCCTGACCGTCCGCGCCCTCGGGCGCAGGGATCGTGGCGATCCCATCATCAACAAGGAGTACCCACATGGCACGCGTGAAGCGTTCGGTGAACGCGCAAAAGAAGCGTCGTGAAGTCCTCGAGCAGGCATCCGGCTACCGGGGCCAGCGTTCGCGGCTGTACCGCAAGGCCAAGGAGCAGCTGCTCCATTCCCAGACCTACGCCTACCGCGACCGTCGGGCGCGCAAGGGTGATTTCCGCGCGCTGTGGATCCAGCGCATCAACGCGGCGGCCCGCGAAGAGGGCATCACCTACAACCGGTTCATCAACGGCCTCAAGAACGCCGGCGTCGAGGTGGATCGCAAGATCATGGCCGATCTGGCCGTCAACGACCCCAAGGCGTTTACCGCTCTGGTCGAGATCGCCAAGGCCAATCAGCCCAAGGTCGCCTGATCCGCCGCATGCCACCAGCGCGGCCCCGGCGTCCGGGGACCGCGCTGGTGGCATGCTCGACGTTGGTACTGACCCGCGTCGGCACCTAACCCAGCTACCCGATCCCTTTCCCGATCGGAACCTCCGGACAAAGGAGTGCGCCGATGGCCGCCGCGCCCATTGAACTACCTCAGCCTTCCCAGGCGGTGTTGCGTGCTGCCCGGGCCCTGCAGCGGCGGGCCGGCCGGCAGCAGACCGGGTTGTTCCTGGTCGAAGGACGTCAGGCCGTCCGTGAAGGCCTGAATCTGCCGGGAGTGATCCAGGAGGTCTACTTCCGGTGGGACGCGGCGGTCGCCAACGCGGATCTGCTGGAGGCGACCAAGGCCGCGGGGGTGACCTACTACGGGGTCAGCGAGCAGAACCTCGCCACCCTCACCGACACCGTGACGCCGCAGGGCGTCGTGGCGGTTGCGAAGGCGATCGACGTCCCGTTGGCGAGCGTGCTGGGCAAGCCGAAGGACAAGACCGCGAAGGTCAAGAAGAAACACCGCCGCAAGGACGTCTCCCTGGTGGTGATCTGCGCTCAGGTCCGCGATCCGGGCAACGCCGGGACGGTGATCCGCTGCGCTGATGCCTTCGGCGCCGACGCGGTGATCCTGAGCTCGGATTCGGTCGAGGTGTACAACCCCAAGACGGTCCGGGCCAGCGTGGGCAGCATCTTCCACCTGCCGATCGTGGTCGGTGTCGACCTGGCCGAGGCGATCAGCGCCTGTCGCCAGGCCGGCATGCAGATCTTCGCCACCGACGGCGCGGCCGGCACCGACCTGACCGACCTCGACGAGGACCTGGAGAAGCCCACCGCCTGGGTGATGGGGAACGAGTCCTGGGGTCTGCCGGTGGAACACCTGGCTCTGGCCGATCGGACGGTCGCCGTCCCCATCTACGGCCAAGCCGAAAGCCTCAACCTGGCCACCGCCGCGGCGGTGTGCCTCTACGCCAGCGCCAGCGCGCAGCGCGCGTCCAACTAGCGCTGGCGAACCAACGGAAGGGAAGACCATGGGCCTCAGCCCGGAAGCCATCGAGCAACTCGTCACCGAGGCCAGCGCCGCCTTTGCGGCAGCGACTTCGAGCGCGGAGCTGAAGACAGCCCGGCTGGCCCACCTGGGGGAGCGGTCCCCGCTCGCCCTGGCGAACCGCGAGATCGGGACGCTGCCCGGCCCCCAGCGCAAGCAGGCCGGGCAGTTGCTCGGGGCCGCCCGGGGGCAGGCCACGGCCGCGTTCACCGCGCGGGAGGCCGAGATCGAGGCCGTCGAACTGGAACGCCTCCTGGTCGACGAGCGCGTCGACGTCACCCTGCCCGTCGAGTTGGTGCCCAGCGGTGCGCCCCACCCGATCACCGCCCTGATGGACCGGATGGGCGACGTCTTCGTCGCCATGGGCTGGGAGATCGCCGAAGGCCCGGAGGCCGAGGGTGAGTGGCTGAACTTCGACGCGCTCAACATCGGGCCAGACCACCCCGCCCGGGGCACGTCCGACACCCTGTTCGTCGACCCTCTTGACCACCACATCGTGATGCGGACGCACACGTCGCCGGTCCAGATCCGTTCGCTGCTGGATCGTGACCTGCCGGTCTACGTGGTCTGCCCCGGCAAGGTCTATCGGGCCGACGAGTTCGACGCCACGCACGTCCCGGTGTTTCACCAGATTGAGGGATTGTGTGTTGACAAGGGGATTTCCCTGGCCCATCTGCGCGGCACCCTGGATCATCTCGCCGAGGCAATGTTCGGCGAGGGTATTCGCACCCGGATGCGGCCGCACTACTTCCCGTTCACCGAACCGTCGGCCGAAGTCGACCTGCAATGCTTCGTCTGCCACGGCGAGTCGGTGGGCAACCCCGACGCCCCCTGCCGCACCTGCAAGTCCCAGGGCTGGATCGAGTGGGGTGGCTGCGGCGTGGTGAACCCGCGGGTGCTGGCGGCCTGTGGCATCGACACCGAGGTGTATTCGGGTTTCGCCTTCGGGATGGGGATCGAGCGGACGCTGATGTTCCGCAACAACGCCGCGGATATGCGGGACATGGTCGAGGGCGACGTACGGTTCAGCCGCTCGCTGAAGGGAGTTGCGCGATGAGGGCACCGCTGGGGTGGCTGGCCGAGCACGTCCAACTGCCCGACGGCATCACCGGTCGTGACCTCGCCGAGGTGCTGATTCGGGCAGGACTTGAGGTCGAGGCTGTGGACGCCGTCGGCGCCGAGATCACCGGTCCGGTGGTGGTGGGGCGGATCCTCGCCACCGTCGACGAGCCGCAGTCGAACGGCAAAGTGATCCGCTGGGTCCAGGTGGATGTCGGGCCTGCCCACAATGAGCCGCACCCGGGCTTCCCCCAGGGCTGTCGCAGCGTCGTCTGTGGCGCGCACAACTTCACGGTGGGCGACCTTGTCGTCGTGTCGCTGCCCGGCAGCACGCTGGCCGGCGGTTTCGTGATCGCGGCCCGCAAGACCTACGGTCATGTGTCGGACGGCATGATCTGCGCCGAGGACGAGCTCGGCATCGGCCATGACCACACCGGCATCATCGTGCTCCCGCCCGTGCTGGCCGACGGCACCGTGCTGAGCCCCGGCGACGACCCGTCCGTGGCGCTGATGTTGCGCGACGACGTGCTCGTCATCGACGTGTCGCCTGACATCGGCTACTGCCTGAGCATCCGTGGGTTGGCGCGCGAGGCCGGTCAGAACCTGGGGGTTGCCTACACCGACGTCGTCGACCGCCTGACTCCGGCCGGCAAGGCCGACGGGTATCCGGTGGTTCTGGCCGATGAGGCCTGCCCACTGTTCGTGGCGCTGGGCGTGACCGGGATCGATCCGTCCCTGCCCACGCCGCGATGGATGGCCAGGCGACTGACGATGGCGGGGATGCGCTCGATCTCGCTGGCGGTCGACATCACCAACTACGTGATGCTCGAGACCGGCCAGCCGTTGCATGCCTACGACGCGTCGCTGCTGAACGGACCGATCGTGGTGCGCAAGGCGGCGCCGGGCGAGCAACTCGTCACCCTGGATTCGGTCACCCGTGGTCTCGACGTCGACGACCTGCTGATCACCGATGACACCGGCCCGATCGGTCTGGCTGGTGTGATGGGCGGCGAGAGCACCGAGCTGCGGGAGTCCACGACCGCGGTCATCATCGAGGCTGCGCACTTCGACCCGACCACGATCTCGCGCACCCTGCGTCGGCACAACCTGCCCTCGGAGGCCTCCAAACGGTTCCACCGCGGCGTGGATCCGAACGCCGCGTACAGCGCTGCGCACCTGGCAGCCACGCTGCTGGTCGACCTGGCTGGCGGAACCCTGTCGACCGCTGAGACCGTGGCCGGGGCCATCCCCCCGATGCCCGTGCAGGCGATCGCCATCGACCTGCCCTCCCGTGTCCTCGGGGTCGAGGTGGCCCCGGAACGCGTGGTGGGCATCCTTCGGGCCAGCGGGGTCGCGGTGAGCGAGGTCGAGTCCGGGCTGGAACTCCTGCCGCCCACGTGGCGTCCCGACCTGCGTGACCCGTACGACTACGTCGAAGAGGTCGGCCGCAAGCTGGGCTTCGAGTCGATCCCGTCCGTCGTGCCCCCGGCCCCGGTCGGACGGGGCTTCACGCCCGGCCAGCAGGCGCGTCGCGCGATCAACGCGGCGTTGACGGCGTCCGGCTTCGTGGAGGTGTTGACCTTCCCGTTCGGCTCAACCGAGGACCTGGACCGGATGGGGGTTCCCGGTGACGACGGGCGGCGTCGCTTGGTCCGGTTGGCCAACCCGCTGGCCGAAACCCAGCCGTACCTGCGCACGTCGATGCTTCCAGGGTTGTTCGCAGCCGTCGCGCGTAACACCTCGCGCGGCAATGACGACCTGGCGTTGTTCGAGGCGGGCCGTGTCTTCTTCACCGGCTCCGGTGGCGCTGCCCCGATCCCCTCGGTCGCCGGGCGCCCCTCGGCAGCGGAACTCGCCGCGATCGAAGCGGCGCTGCCCGTGCAACCGCTGCACCTTGCGTCAGTGCTGTGCGGCCAGTGGCGGCGACCTGGCTGGCAGGGAGCCGGCCAAGCTGCCGGCTGGCAGCAGGCCATCGCGTTCGCCGAGGTCGTGGCCGGCACCCTCGGTGCCGCGTTGTCCCGGGCGGCTGCGGACTACACCCCATGGCATCCTGGGCGCTGCGCCGCGCTGCTGCTGGGCGGCGTCGTGGTAGGCCATGCCGGCGAGCTCCACCCCCGGGTGTGCAAGGCGTTCGGGCTTCCCGCGCGGACCGCGGCGGTGGAACTCGACCTGGACGAGTTGTTGCGGCTCGCTCCGGAGCGGGGCTCGATCGTCAGTGTGTCGGGTCACCCGGTCGCCAAGGAGGATGTCGCCCTGGTGGTGGCCGAGGACATCCCCGTTGGGGAGGTCGAACGGGCGCTGCGTGATGGGGCTGGCGAGTTGCTCGAATCGGTGACGTTGTTCGACGTGTTCACTGGCGGGCACGTGCCTGCGGGCCAGAAGTCGATCGCCTTCGCGCTGCGGTTCCGGGCGCCGGACCGCACCCTGACCGACGCGGACACGGCCGCCGCCCGGGATGC
>CAYUWV010000011.1:12288-25909 GCA_964448385.1 uncultured Propionibacteriaceae bacterium
GCCTCAGGCCAGCTGAAGCCCGGCCACCGCGCCGATCACGGTGATCGCCGGTGCCCCGATCCCGGCCGCCGCCGCCAGGTCGGGCAGGGTGCCGACGGTGCCACGGACGACCGCCATCTCGGGACTGGCCGCCTTCTCGATGATGGCTGCGGGCGTGGCCGCGTCCATGCCGCGGGCGATGAGCCCGGCGCAGACCTCTGGCAGGGTCTTGACCCCCATCAGCACCACCAGCGTGGTCGCGTTGGTGGCCAGCGCGTCCCAGTTCAGGGTGGAGTGGGGAGATTCGGGACCGACATGGGCGGAGACCACGGTGAACCCCTGGCTCAGGCCCCGGTGGGTGACCGGGATGCCTGCCAGTCCGGGGGCGGACGTGGCCGAGGTCACCCCTGGGATCACGTGGACGGGGATGCCGGCTTCGCTGCAGGCCTGCCACTCCTCGCCGCCCCGGCCGAACACGAACACGTCCCCACCCTTGAAGCGCACCACGTTCTTGCCGGCTCGAGCGTGCTGGACGAGCAACTGGTTGATCTCCTGCTGTGGGGTGAACTGGCCCCGTGGCAGCTTCCCGACGTCGACCAGTTCCGCCCCTGGGCGGGCCAGTTCAAGGCTCTCCTGCGGAGCCAGGTGGTCGTAGAGCACGACGTCCGCTTCGGCCAGGGCGTCGGCCCCGGCCAAGGTGAGCAGCCCCGGATCTCCCGGGCCCCCGCCCACCAGGGTCACCAAGCCGCTGGTACGCGCCGGGCTCGCCGTCGAAGCCGGACGAGGGGCTGGCCGCACCCGGGCTGCCGCCTCGGCTGCGGCGGGCAGGACGGCTTCGATGCCGGACAGCGCCTCGTCGTCATGGGCGGCAGAGAGGAACCAGGCCTCGAAGGCGGACGGCGGCAGCGCGACCCCGCCGGCCAGCATGGCGTGGAAAAACGCCCGGTAGCGTTCCGCCTCCTGCGCCTGGGCCTGGGCATAGTTGCGAATCGGGGCGGCCGCCGGGGAGTCGCCCCAGAACACCGAAAACAGCGACCCGGCGCGCTGGAGGCGGTGGGGCACCCCGGCAGCGTCGAGGGCAGCGCCCACACTCGCCGACAGGCGCGCCGCAGCTGCGTCGACGTGGGCGTAGACCGAGTCGTCAGCCAGCGTCAGGGTGGCGATGCCGGCGGCCGTAGCCAGCGGGTTCCCGGACAGGGTGCCGGCCTGGTACACCGGACCCAGCGGTGCCAGCAGGTCCATGATGGCTGCCGGCCCGCCGAGCGCTGCCAGAGGCATCCCTCCGCCGACCACCTTGCCGAACGTGAACAGGTCGGGGTCGAGCTCAGCGGCGGTGTTCTCCAGGCCCCACCAGCCGGCAGGGCCGACCCGGAACCCGGTGAGCACCTCGTCGTAGATCAACAAGGCGCCGTGCTTGGCCGTGATCCCTCGCAGCGCCGCGTTGAAGCCCGGCTCGGGGGGCACCACCCCCATGTTGGCGGCGGCCGGTTCGGTGATCACGGCCGCGATGTGCTCGCCGTGCCGCTCGAAGGCCGCTGCCAGGGCGGCAACGTCGTTGAACGGCAGCACCAGGGTCTGCGCTGCCGCGGCGGCCGTGACGCCGGCCGAACCCGGCCGTCCGGCGGTGGCAAGTCCAGAGCCGGCAGCGGCCAGTAAGCCGTCGGAATGGCCGTGGTAGCAGCCGGCGAACTTCACGATCAGCTGGCGTTGCGTGGCGCCACGAGCCAGTCGGATGGCCGTCATGGTGGCCTCCGTCCCGGTGGAGACGAAGCGCACCTTCTCGGCGGCCGGCACCCTGGCTCGGATGAGCTCGGCCAGTTCCACCTCGGCCAGGGTGGGCGCCCCGAAGGACAGCCCGCGCGCTGCGGCGGCCTGCACCACGGCGACCACCTCGGGATGGGCGTGGCCCAGCAGCGCGGGCCCCCAGGAACCGACCAGATCCACGTAGGGCCGGCCGTCGGTGTCGATGACCCGTGGCCCCGCCGCTGAGGCGATGAAGATCGGGGTGCCGCCCACGGAGCCAAAGCCGCGGACGGGCGATGACACCCCACCGGGGATGACCTCGCACGCTCGTTCGTACTGCTCGACCATGCTCATGCGTGCCACCGGGTGGCCAGGTCCAGGGCCGCATAGGTGAGAATCACGTCCGCGCCGGCGCGCGCGATGGCCGTGACCGACTCCGCCAGGGCGGCGGGACCGTCCAGCCAGCCGCGCTGAGCGGCGGCGGCGATCATCGCGTACTCGCCGGAGACCTGATACGCCGCGACCGGGACCGACGACCGGGCGGCCACCTCGGCCACCACGTCGAGGTAGTACCCAGCCGGCTTGACCATCACCAGGTCGGCGCCCTCGGCCTCGTCCAGAGCCGCCTCCAGCAGACCCTCGCGCCGGTTGGCGGGATCCTGCTGATAGCTGCGCCGGTCGCCTTGGAGCGAGGAAGCGACCGCCTCCCGGAAGGGCCCGTAGAAGGCTGAGGCGTACTTCACCGCGTAGGCGAGGATCGCCACGTCGTGGAACCCGGCGCCGTCCAGCCCGGCTCGGATCGCCGCGACCTGGCCGTCCATCATGCCGGAAGGAGAAACCACGTCGGCGCCCGCCGCGGCCTGGCCGATCGCCTGCTCGACGTACAGCGCGACCGTGGCGTCATTGTCGACTCGGCCGGACGCATCCAGCACGCCACAGTGCCCGTGGTCGGTGTACTCGTCGAGGCAGGTGTCCGCCATCACCAGGAGCTCACCCCCGGCGGCCTGTCGCGCGATCGCCACGGCACGGTTGAGGATGCCGTCGGCGCGCAACGCGTGCGAACCGGAGGCGTCCTTGTCCTCATCGCGGGGCACTCCGAACAGCATCACGCCCCCTAGCCCAGCTGCCGCCGCGGCGGTCAGCACCGCAGGGAGGGAAGCGAGGGTCTGCTGTTCGACGCCGGGCATGCTGCTGATCGCGCTCGGCGCCGCTAGGCCGTCCGCCACGAACACCGGCAACACGAGTTGCGCGGGATGGACTCGGGTCTCGGCGACCATCCGGCGCATCGCCGCGGTGGTCCGGAGTCGCCTGGGGCGACGGATGATGGAACTCAACGAAAGGCCTCCTGCTCAAGCAGGAGCAGGCTAGCCCACCGCCGCCACCAACGCCGTCACAAGGTCGTTCGTGGCCGTCGTCCGGGCGACCGCGACAGTGCGGAATCCTGCCCGACTGGCGGCCTGCGCGCTGGGGTTGCCGATGGCCACCACCGGGACGGTGGGGGACAGCAAGGCTGCCGCCGCCTGGGCGACGGAACCGGAGGTCACCACGAGCGCGTCGTACTCCCCGCCCCGCCACGCGGCCACGATGGGGGCCGGCAACGCCGCGACCGGGGAGGTTCGATAGATCCCGACGCTGGTCACGTCCCACCCTCGTTCGCGCAGCTTCTGCGGGAGGGCGTCGGCGGAGTCGATCGCTCCGGGGATGGCGACCCGTCCGGAGCCGGCGGGCCAGTTGGCGGCCAGGGCTGCCCCGCCGATGCCGTCCGCCGGCAGCAGGTCGACGCGGCCGCCGCACGCCAGCACCGCCGCTGCGGTGGCCCGTCCGACGACGGCGATCCTCAGCTCCGGACTGATCAGGCTGTACAACGGGTGGGACAGCCTCGCGAGGGCCTCGACGGTGAAGGCCGAGGTGATGGCGAGCCAGTCGTACCAACCGGCACGCAGGTCGAGCGCCAGTTCATCCAGGGCCACGCCAGGGACGGGGGTACGGGTGATCAGGGCGACCTCGTCGACGACTGCCCCGAGGTCTCGCAGCGCTTGGGCGATGCCCGGATCGCCGCGTTGCGGGAGCAGAATCCGCCGCCCGAGCAGAGAATCCGACGTGTGCACGCGGCCGATCCTGCCCCACTCCCGACCGATGCAGGAACTCCGATCACGAGATGAGAGAATGGAGCCATGCGAACTGTTCGCGATATTGAATGCTTCCTGACCGATATGGACGGGGTCCTCGTCCACGAGGAGGTGCCCCTGCCGGGCGCCGCCGAACTGATTGACCGCTGGGTCACCACGTCGCGCCGCTTCCTCGTCCTCACCAACAATTCCACCTTCACGCCGCGAGACCTCGCGGCGCGGCTGGCCCGTTCCGGCCTGCCGATTCCCGAAGAGAACATCTGGACCTCAGCGCTGGCCACCGGGGCTTTCCTGAAGAGCCAACCGGGTAACAAGACCGCGTTCGTGATCGGCGAGGCGGGACTGACCACGGCTATGCACGAGGCCGGATTCGTCCTCACCGACGTCGATCCGGACTTCGTGGTGCTGGGCGAAACCCGCAATTACTCCTTCGAGGCGATTACCAAGGCGATCCGGCTGATCAGCGACGGCGCCCGCTACATCGTCACCAACCCGGACGCCACCGGTCCGTCCAAGGACGGCATTCTGCCGGCCACCGGGGCTGTCGCCGCGATGATCACGGCGGCGACCAACCGGGTTCCGTACGTGATCGGCAAGCCCAACCCCATGATGTTCCGTTCCGCGATGAACCGGATCCAAGCACACTCCGAGACCACCGCCATGATCGGTGACCGGATGGACACCGACATCGTGGCAGGGATGGAGGCCGGGCTGCTCACCGTCCTGGTCCTGACCGGGGTCACCACGACCGCTGACATCGAGACCTACCCGTTCCGACCCGACATGGTGCTGCCGGGGGTGGACGCGCTGGCGGCCATGATCTGAGCGGCCGACCTGCTGTGGCGTCCGCTGATTCTCCTGTTCACCGTGAACCGGCAGAGTCAGCGGACGCGTCGCGTCCGGCTCAACCTTCCGGTTCGTTTGGAATATTCATTCCTGATACGGCATAGTCATGCTCGTGACATACACCATTGCTGTGGCCGGGGCGACCGGCTACGCCGGCGGCGAGCTGCTGCGACTGCTCCTGGGCCACCCCGACGTCGAGATCGGCGCGTTGACCGCCAAGGCCAGTGCCGGAACTCGCCTGCTCCAGCACCACCAGCACCTCACCCCCTTGGCGGATCGCGTCGTCGTCGACACCACGGCTGAGAATCTCGCCGGTCACGACGTCGTTTTCCTCGCGCTGCCGCACGGGGCATCGGCCGAGATCGCCGCCCAACTGGGACCGGATGTGCTGGTGATCGATGCCGGCGCTGATCACCGGCTCACCGACCCCAGCGCCTGGCAGGCCTTCTACGGCACCGAGCATGCGGGCAGCTGGCCCTACGGGCTTCCGGAATTGCCGGGGCAGCGTGAGGTGCTGGCGGCCACGAAGCGGGTTGCGGTACCCGGCTGCTACCCGACGACCATCACGCTGGCGCTGCTGCCCGCCCTCACGGGTGGCCTGATCAGCGGCTCGGACGTGGTGACCGTCGCCGCCAGCGGTCCCTCGGGAGCGGGCAAGTCGCTCAAGGTCAACCTCCTGGGTGCGGAGTTGATGGGTTCAGCCAGTGCCTACGGCGTCGGGGGAGTGCATCGGCACGTGCCCGAACTGCTGCAGAACTTCCGCCTGCTCGGGGCTGTCAACCCCTCGGTATCGTTCACGCCGGTCCTCGTGCCCATGTCGCGGGGGATCCTGGCGACCTGCACCGCACCGCTGGCCACCAGTGCGCCGATCGAGATCGTCCGGGCCACCTACGCTGCGGCCTTCGACGACGAGCCCTTCGTCACCCTGCTGCCCCATGGGCTGTGGCCGCAGACCCAGTCGGTGCTGGGTTCGAACGCCGTCCAGCTCCAGGTGGCGGTCGATGAGGCCGCCGGACGGCTGGTCGTCGTGGCGGCGCTCGACAACCTCACCAAGGGCACGGCGGGAGGGGCGATCCAGTCGATGAATCTGGCGCTCGGGCTGCCGGAAACCACCGGCCTCACCACGATCGGAGTCGCACCATGAGTGTCACCGCAGCCAAGGGCTTCACCGCCGCCGGGGTGGTGGCCGGCATCAAGGCCTCCGGGAAGCCGGACCTCGCGCTGGTGGTCAATGAGGGCCCGCAGGCGTACGCCGCCACCGTCTTCACGTCCAACCGCTTCCAGGCAGCACCCGTGGTGTGGACGAAACAGGCCATGGCAACGCCGCGGCTCGCCGCTGTGGTCCTCAACTCCGGCGGCGCCAACGCCTGCACCGGTGCCGCGGGCCTCGCCGACGCGAAGCAGACAGCCGCGTGGGTCGCGGCCGAGGTCGGTTGTGCGGCCTCCGACGTCGCCGTCTGCTCGACCGGCCTGATCGGGGTCCGGCTCCCCATGGCCGCCGTGCTCAACGGGATCCAACTCGCCGCGCAGGACCTCTCGGGAGGTGGCGGGGCTTCGGCCGCCGAGGCGATCCTGACCACCGACACCGTGGCGAAGCTGGCCAGCCACGTCTCCCCGTCCGGCTGGACGATTGGCGGGATGGCCAAGGGTGCGGGCATGCTCGCCCCAGCCCTGGCGACCATGCTGGTCGTCATCACCACCGATGCCGTGGTCAGCCCGGCGACCCTCGACGAAGCGCTCCGGGTGGCCACCGGCTTCACCTTCGACCGCACCGATTCCGACGGCTGCATGTCCACCAACGACACCGTGATCCTGATGTCGAGCGGCGCGGCGGAGGCTGCCGACCCTGCGGAATTCACCGAAGCGTTGACGGGGGTGTGCGCCTCGCTCGCCAAGCAGTTGTTGGCCGACGCCGAGGGATCGGCCCACGACATCGAGGTGCGCGTCGATGGGGCAGCCAGCGAGGACGACGCCCTCGAAGTCGCCCGGGCCATCGCTCGCAGCAACCTGTTCAAGTGCGCCATCTTCGGCAACGACCCGAACTGGGGACGGGTGCTGGCGGCAGCCGGCACCGTCACGGCTCCCTTCGACCCCGAGCATGTGGACGTCGCCTTCAACGGGGTGACCGTCTTCCTCGACGGGCAGTTGGGCGCTGATCGGAAGGAAGTCGACCTGAGCGGACGCCAGGTGCTGGTCGAGGTCAATCTGCACGCGGGAAACGAATCGGCGGCGATCTGGACCAACGACCTCACCTACGACTACGTCAAAGAGAACGCGGAGTACTCCTCATGAGCCCGGATGCCCTCACCAAGGCGGCCATCCTGATCGAGGCGCTGCCCTGGCTGGAGCAGTACGTCGGCAAGGTCATGGTCATCAAGTACGGCGGCAACGCCATGGTCGACGACGAGCTCAAGGCGGCCTTCGCCCAGGACATCGTCTTCCTCCGACTGGTGGGCGTGAAGCCGGTCGTGGTGCACGGTGGCGGCCCGCAGATCTCGGCCATGCTGAAGCGGCTGGGCATCGAGAGCGAGTTCCGTGGCGGCCTGCGGGTCACCACGCCAGAAGCCATGGACGTGGTGCGCATGGTGCTGATGGGTCAGGTCAACCGCGAACTGGTGGGCCTCCTGAATGCCCATGGGCCGCTCGCGGTCGGCCTCTCGGGGGAGGACGCTGGCCTGCTCACGGCCGAACGACGGGGCCTTGAGGTCGACGGCCGCGAAGTCGACCTCGGCCTGGTCGGGGAGGTGACGCAGGTGCGCCCGGAATCGGTCCTGGACCTGATCAGCGCCGGACGGATCCCGGTCATCGCCACCGTGGCTCCCGATGAGGACGGGCAGATCCACAACGTCAACGCCGACACCGCCGCCGGCGCGTTGGCGACGGCGTTGGGTGCCGAGCGGCTGATCGTCCTGACCGACGTCGAGGGCCTATACGCCGACTGGCCCAACAGCACCGAGATCATCCGGCAGATCACGGCCGACGACCTCGCCGCACTCTTGCCGAGCCTCGCCTCAGGCATGATCCCCAAGATGCAAGCGTGCCTGGAGGCTGTCCGCGAGGGTGTCCCCAAGGCCACGGTGATCGACGGGCGGGTCGCGCACTCGCTGCTGCTCGAAATCTTCACCGACGAGGGCACCGGCACGATGGTGCTGGGAGCCAAGGCCGAGTCGGAGCTGATCCGGTGAGCGTGCAGGCCACGGGTTCCAGCAGCGCCGACCTGACGGCCCGCTACGGCTCCGTCATGATGAACACCTTCGGCGCCCCGAAGCGGGTCTTCGTGCGGGGCGAGGGCGCCTGGCTGTGGGATGCCGACGGCAACCGCTATCTCGACCTGCTCGCCGGGCTTGCCGTGAACGCGCTCGGCCACGCCCACCCCCAGGTGCTCGGTGCGATCTCCGCCCAGCTCTCCACGCTCGGACACGTGTCGAACTTCTTCGCCACCCCGACCCAGATTGCGCTGGCCGAGCGCTTGGCGTCGATGACCGTGGCCAACCACCCCGAGACTCCGGCGCGCGTCTTTTTCGCCAACTCCGGCACCGAGGCGAACGAGGCCGGTTTCAAGATCACCCGCCTGACGGGCCGCAAGCGGCTGATCGCCATGGAGGGCTCGTTCCACGGCCGCAGCCTGGGTGCGCTGGCGCTGACCTCCAACCCGGCCTACCGGATCCCGTTCGAACCGCTCCCCGGGATCGTCGACTTCGTGCCCTACGGCGACCTGGCAGCGCTGGCCGCGGTCCTCGACGAGGGTGTCGCCGCCGTCATCGTCGAGCCGATCCAGGGCGAGAACGGTGTGGTCGAGCCTCCGTCCGGCTTCCTCGCCGGCGTTCGGCAGCTCACCAGCGACTGCGGAGCCCTGCTGTGGCTGGACGAGGTGCAAACCGGGATCGGGCGCTGTGGCGCCTGGCTGGCGTCAGCCGAGTCCGGTGTCACCGCCGACATCGTCACCTTCGCCAAGGGGTTGGGCAACGGCTTCCCGATCGGGGCCTGTGTCGCGACCGGGGCGGCGGCCGATCTGCTGCAACCGGGTTCGCACGGCACTACCTTCGGGGGGAATCCGGTGGCCGCCGCCGCCGGCCTGGCCGTGTTGGGCATCATCGAGAGGGACGGCCTGCTGGAACGCGCCACGGCGATGGGCAACGATCTAGCGGCGGCCGTACTGGCACTGGGCCACCCGCAGATCGTTACGGTTCGCGGTCGTGGGCTTCTGCGCGGCATCGTGCTGGTCGACCCGATCGGTCCGGCGGTCGCGGAACGCGCCTTGGCGGCAGGCTTCGTCATCAACGCTCCTCGACCCCATGTCCTGCGGATCGCGCCGCCGCTGATTGTCGGCTCGAGCCAACTCGACAGCTTCGTCGCCGCCCTGCCCGGACTGCTCGACGGTGCCCAATGAGCGAGCCGCGCAGCCCGGTGACGAAGTCCGCACGCCAGGCTCGCGTCGCCGAGTTCATTGAGCGGGATTGGATCGGTTCCCAGACCGAGTTGGCGCAGCGGTTGGCCGACGAGGGCGTGGTCGTGACGCAGGGGACGCTCAGTAAGGACCTGCTGGAACTCGGCGCGGTTCGGGTACGCGGGACCGATGGCCAGTTCCGCTACGCCCTGCTCGCCCGGGACCCCAACGGCGGCTCCGGCGGCCCGGCGCTCAGCCGGCTATCCCGGTTGTGTGGTGAGTTACTCCTCACCGCGGAGGGCTCGGCGAACCTGACCGTGCTGCGTACTCCGCCGGGAGCCGCCCAATTCTTTGCCTCGGCCATCGACAAGGTCGCGTGGGAATCCATCCTCGGTACGATCGCCGGCGACGACACGGTCGTCATCATCACCCGCGACCCGGTGGGCGGGGCAGCGATGGCCGAGACGTTCCTCGGCCTGCACAGCAGTTGAACCATTGAAGGGCGGACGGATGGAATCATCAGTGGCTGACGGTCGGCTGTGGGGTGGACGGTTCGCGGGCGGCCCGGCTGAGGCGATGTTCGCCCTGAGCAAGTCGACGCAGTTCGACTGGCGACTGGCGCGCCACGACCTTGCCGGCTCCCGCGCCCACGCCCGTGCGCTGCAGGCGGCCGGATTGCTGGGTGACCAGGAACTGGCGGAGATGGTGGCCGGCCTCGACGCGCTTGAGGCTGATGTGGTCGCCGGGACTTTCGTGCCCGCGGCCAGCGACGAAGACGTGCATGGTGCCCTGGAACGTGGACTCATCGAGCGGATCGGGACGGAACTGGGAGGCCGGCTCCGGGCCGGTCGCTCGCGCAATGACCAGATCGCGACCCTGATTCGGCTCTACCTTCGCGACGCGAACCAAGATCTGGCCGCTGATGTGCGGCAGGTGATCGGGGCGCTCGCCGGCCAGGCCGAAGCTCACCTGGGTGCCATCCTGCCGGGCCGGACCCACCTGCAGCACGCCCAGCCGGTGTTGCTCAGCCACCACCTGCTGGCGCATGCCTGGCCGCTGGTGCGGGATCTGCAACGTCTCGCCGACCTCGAGGCACGGCTCTCGCTGAGTCCGTACGGCTCCAGCGCTCTGGCCGGGACCTCACTGGGACTCGATCCCGAGGCGGTCGCGGCGGATCTCGGCTTCAGTGGCAGTGTCCCGAATTCCATCGATGGGACGGCCGCCCGGGACCTGGTCGCCGAGGAAGCCTACGTGCTGGCCCAGATCGGGGTGGACATCTCACGGCTGAGCGAAGACGTCATCTTGTGGTGCACCCACGAATTCGGCTTCGCCACGCTGGACGACGCCTGGTCCACCGGTAGTTCGATCATGCCGCAGAAGAAGAACCCCGATGTCGCCGAGCTCGCCAGGGGCAAGGCGGGTCGGTTGATCGGCAATCTCGCTGGCCTGCTGGCCACCCTGAAGGGGCTGCCACTGGCCTACAACCGGGATCTGCAGGAGGACAAGGAACCGATCTTCGACGGACTCGATCAGCTGAGGGTGCTGCTGCCGGCGGTGGCCGGGATGGTGGCCACCTTGAGGTTCGACACAGTCCGGATGGCGTCGCTGGCTCCCCAGGGGTTCTCCCTCGCCACTGACCTGGCCGACTGGCTGGTGCGGCGCCGAGTGCCGTTCGTTGTCGCCCACGAGATCGCGGGCGCTGCCGTCCGCTACTGCGAGGCGCACGGACTTGAGCTGGGAGATCTCGACGACGAGCAATTGGCAGGCATCTCGCCCCACCTCGACGGCTCCGTGCGCGACGTCCTGACGGTCGAGGGGTCGGTGTCAGCCCGCAACGCCCGCGGTGGCACCGCCCCCGCCGCGGTGCGCTCCCAGCTCGCCGAACTCCGCGGCGTGCTGGATTCCGGCGTGCTGGATTCCTGAGTCACCCGGGAAGCGCTCGCGACTCACCAGGGGTCGAGCGGAATCCACCGTCCCTTGCGGCGCCGCAGCACGACGAGGTCATGACACTCGGCGACGTCGGCAACCCCTGCCTGCAGGGCCCGTCCGATCCGCCGGGCGGCAGCGTCCTCCACGCGCTCGTTCTCAGTGGGCACCAAGAAGCGCACGGTGACCCTCGGCAGACCAGCGCCGCGTGCCAGCCCGGAGACGTCCAGGAAGGCATCTTCGACGTGGCTCACGGCGCCAACAGACGCCCGGGCGGCCTGCAGGACGTCGGGGGGCGCGACGCCGGCGCGGGTGCCCACGACGGCGACGCTGGCTCGGAACGACGGCATGCAAACCTCCTGGTTCGGGTGTCCCCACGCTACGGAGCGACCCTGACAGCTACAGCGATTCCCGCACCCAAGACCCCCGGCATTAGGCTTGGGCGTCGTGACTGGCGTACTGGACGAACTGACCTGGCGGGGCTTCATCGCCCACTCAACCGATCTGGAAGCGCTGGGCGACCACCTGGCCAATGGCCCGGTGTGTTTCTACGTCGGGTTCGACCCCACGGCACCGAGCATCCACATGGGCAACCTGGTCCAAGTGATGCTGGTCCGGCTGCTCCAGGCGGCTGGGCATCGTCCGATCTTGCTGGTGGGGGGTTCGACGGGCCTGATCGGCGATCCCAAACAGAGCGCCGAACGGGTCCTGAACCCCAAGGAGGTCGTGGGTGACTGGGTCGATCGGATCCGGAGCCAAGTGAGCAAGCTGGTCGATTTCGACGGACCCAACGGCGCCATCCTGGTCAACAACTACGACTGGACGGCGGAGTTGTCGACGCTGGACTTCCTGCGCGACATCGGCAAGCACTTCAGCGTGAACCGGATGCTCGATCGTGACGTGGTGAGGGCGCGCCTCGAGACGGGCATCTCCTACACCGAGTTCTCCTACGTGCTGCTGCAGTCCTTGGACTACCTCGAGCTGTTTCGGAGGCACGGCTGCACCCTGCAGACGGGTGGTTCTGACCAATGGGGGAACCTCACCGCCGGCGTCGACCTCATTCGCCGTGCGGAAGGCGGACGGGTGCACGCCCTGGCGACGCCGTTGCTCACCAAGGCTGACGGGACGAAGTTCGGCAAGACCGAGTCGGGGACGGTGTGGCTCGACCCGGCCATGACCAGCCCGTACGCCTTCCACCAGTTCTTCCTGAATGCCGAGGACGCCATGGTGGAGACCTACCTGAAGATCTTCACCACCCGCAGCGCCGAGCAGATCGCCGACTTGGCGCGCCAGACGCGTGAGGCGCCACACCTGCGGGCTGCCCAGCGAGCTCTGGCCGATGACGTCACAGATTTGGTGCATTCACCCCAAGCCCGGCAGGCCGCGACCCAGGCTGCGGCTGCGATCTTCGGACGCGCCGAGCTGGAAGGGCTGGGCGCCGAGGTGTTGGCGTCCGTCTGCGCCGAACTCGGCGCCCCGAGGCAGCCACGTGGGGCGGAGCTACCCCTGGTCGTGGACGCCCTCGCGATCTCAGGCGTCGTGCCCAGCAAGTCAGCGGGCCGTCGCGCGATCATGGAAGGCGGGGCCTACCTCAACAACGTCAAGGTCACCGATCCCGAGGCCCGCGTGCTCCCCGGTGACCTCCTGGCCGGGCGCTACGTGGTCCTGCGCCGGGGGAAGCGGACGGTCGGCGCCCTCGAGGTGCACGGCTGACGCCGGCGCGACACGCCCGGCCCCCGGCTCGATTTGACCCTCACGTAACACCTGCGTAATGTTCATCGAGCGCTGCCGGTGACACGGACGAGTCAGGGAAGACCTGATGCGGACGGATCGGAGCGCCAAACCACCACTGACTAGTGCGGATACGGTGTGCGTCCATGCCAGGACCCATCGACGTCCGTGACTCGTCGCGGGTGGGGGGAACAGCCAGAAGCGCCGGATTTGACACGGGGCTTCGAAAGAAGTAAAGTAAGTCGAGTTGCCCCAAGCGGCGGTGAAAGCCAAAGCGAGGTGCGCACCCGAAACTTGAGAACTCAACAGCGTGCTTTAAAAGTCAATGCACAATAATGCACTCCACGGAGTGCAACAAACCCCGTACCGGGGAGTGCGCGACGCAAGTCGAACATTCTTTGGACGGATTCCTTTGATTATTGAGCAGATTCAGCAATGAGTCTGCGTCAGTGCTCAAACTGAAGTTGACGGTCATGGGCGTAAGCCCACATCCGAAAGTTTTCAACGGAGAGTTTGATCCTGGCTCAGGACGAACGCTGGCGGCGTGCTTAACACATGCAAGTCGAACGGTGACGAAGAGCTTGCTCTTCTGATCAGTGGCGAACGGGTGAGTAACACGTGAGCAACCTACCCTTGACTCCGGGATAACAGCTGGAAACAGCTGCTAATACCGGATACGAACTCCTTAGGCATCTTCGGAGTTGGAAAGCCCCGACGGTCAAGGATGGGCTCGCGGCCTATCAGCTTGTTGGTGAGGTAACGGCTCACCAAGGCGACGACGGGTAGCCGGCCTGAGAGGGCGACCGGCCACACTGGGACTGAGATACGGCCCAGACTCCTACGGGAGGCAGCAGTGGGGAATATTGCGCAATGGGCGAAA
>CAYUWV010000012.1:0-1839 GCA_964448385.1 uncultured Propionibacteriaceae bacterium
CACTGGGGTAATCTGCCCGCAGCGAGGGTTCGCCTCACGACGCGGGAGGATTGTCATGCGACTTGGCTTGGTTGGCTACGGGGCCGGAGGTCGCCTCTTTCACGCCCCCTACATCGATGCCGCAACCGGCGTCGAGCTGGTCGGCGTCGTGACACGGTCACCCCAGCGCCGCGCGGAACTGGCGGCGGATCGGCCCGGGATGCCGGTGTACGACTCGCTGACCGACCTGCTTGCCGCCGGGGTGGACGCAGTCACCATCACGACCCCGCCTCACACCCGACGCGAACTCGTCGATGAGGCGATCGCGGCTGGCGTCCATGTGGTTGCCGACAAGCCGTTCGCGCGGACGGCCAGCGAGGCGGCGGCCATGGGCGCTGCGGCTGACGCGGCTGGGGTGAAGCTCTCGGTGTATCACCAGCGCCGGCTCGACGCCGACATCCAGACGGTGAAGGCTGTGCTTGAAGCCGGCAAGCTGGAAACCATCTGGCGGTTCCATTCCCGGTTCGACCTCGACGAACCCACAAGCCTGGACGCCGGCCCGGATGGCGGCCTGCTTCGCGACCTGGGCAGCCATCTCGTCGACCAGGCGCTGTGGTTGTTCGGCCCCGGTGCCCGGGTGCACGGGCACCTGGATCACATCGACCTGGAGTCTGGCCCGACCGACTGCGGGTTCGTGCTCTGCCTGACCCACGCCAACGGCGTGGTCTCGCACCTGTCTGCCAGCAAGGTCAATCGCCTGAAGTCGAGGACGCTGCGGGTTTACGGCTCGGGGGGTTCCTACCGGGCCACGTCCAGCGACGTGCAAAGCGCCGACATCAAGGCGGGTCGCCGTCCGCTGAACGACCCCGACTCGTGGGGGTACGAGCCGCCGCAGCATTGGGGCGAGCTCAACACGGCCAGCGGCAGGCAGACCATCCCCTCGAGCCAGGGCCGGCACCAGGACTACTACACCCGGTTCGCCGCGGCAGTCGCCGGCCTGGACACCGTCCCGGTACCGGTGAGTGAGGCGGTCGAGGTGCTCCGCGTACTGGATGCCGCCCGGCTGAGCGCGCAGGAGCATTCGGTGGTGGACCTCACGACCCCCACGCCTGAGTGACGGGTCGTCCGCCCGACCTGGACGACGGCACCACCCGTACCGACCTGGTCGCCCTCCGGTTCAGTGGTGATCGAACCCGTGGACGCTGCCGAGGAAGGCTAGGCACGCCTCGGCGGTCGCGGTGATCGTTTCCGCGCGCCGGAAGCCGTGGCCCTCTGCCGCGAACATGATGAGCGTGACCGGCAGACCCTTCGCGTGAACGGCCGCCGCCATGGCCTCGGCCTGACTCGGCGGCACCACCTTGTCGTCTGCTCCCTGCAGGATCAGCATCGGGCAGCTGAGCCGGTCAAGTCGGTGGATCGGAGAGCGCTCGACATAGGTTGCCCGGCCTTGGGGGTAGGGGGCCACCAACGTGTCAAGGTAGTGACGCTCGAACTTGTGGGTGTCGGTAGCCAGGGTTTCCAGGTCACCGATCCCGTACAGGCTGATGCCTGCCGCGAAGAGGTCGCTGGAGGTGAGGGCGGCAAGGGTGGTGAAGCCGCCCGCGGAACTGCCGCGGATCGAGAACCTGGCAGGATCGGCCAGACCCTGAGCGGCAACGTGCTGGGCGCCGGCCACGCAGTCAGCCACGTCTACGATGCCCCACCGGCCGTTGAGCCGCTGTCGGTACTCCCGGCCGTAGCCCGAGGAGCCGCCGTAGTTGACGTCGAGGATGCCGATGCCCCTCGACGTCCAGAACTGCACGCCGATCCGGAACTCCGGGCTGGCGAAGCCGGTCGGGCCACCGTGGGACCAGACCTGGA
>CAYUWV010000012.1:1939-6295 GCA_964448385.1 uncultured Propionibacteriaceae bacterium
GTCGGCGGGTAGAACCAGCCGTGAACGGGGCCGTCGGGGGAGTCCCAGGTCATCGGCCGGGCCCGCGACACCTGACGTGACTCCAGCACCGTGGCTGCGGCGGCCTGAATCGGACGCTGGCCACCTGACTCCCAGTCGAGCTCCACCAACCGGGCTGGGTGTTCGGCATAGCCGAGCACCGCCAGGCAGCGGACTCCGGCCCCACCCAGCGAGGCCGCCACCGCAGCGGTGTCGATCCTCGTCAACCTGACGGTTCCCGCAGCATCGCGCTGCAGCACGCCGAGCCGGGCCTTGCCTTCCTCGAGCCAGGTACAGCCAACCCGGTTGTGGTCGATGACGCTGTAAGGGACGGGGTCGAGGGTCCACAACGGGCCGCAGAAATCGTAGGGGGCCACGTGCAGCGGGGCGGCCTCCCCAGCGTCCCAGCGCTGGAAGTTCCAGTACCCGGTGGCGTCGCTCAGGAACAGCAGGGCGCCGTCCGGACTCCAGGCTGGGTACAGCGCGGAGACCTCGGGTCCGCCGCCGACGTAACGGACGGCGCCCAGCTCGTGCAGGGGCGCCACGCCGATGCGGCTGGAGTCCCAGGGCATGGCTGGGTGATCCCACTCGCACCAGGCCAACCGCCCGTCCGCGCTCAGGCACGGGTGGGCGTAGAAGTCCGCCCCCCGCAGCAGGACGCGACCGCCGTCGTTGTTGTCGGACGACAAGTCGAGAGCCACCACCGTGGTCTCGGGTTCGGCGGCGTCGGCGGAGTGGTCTTCCCTGACCGCCAGCACCAACCGCCGCTGCGGAACGATGTTCAGGCAGGCGTAGCGGAAGGCGCCGCCGGGTGCGAGTTGGCGGGGCGGCTGCTCGTCCTCCACCACCATGATCGAACCGTTCGGCCAGTCGCTGAACACCACCAGGCCCGGCGCGACATCCCATTCGCCGCCGCCGTACTCGTTGACGCCGGAGCGTAGGTAGTGTCCCGGCGTGACTTCCCGGCGGAACCCGTCCGGATCCTCCCGCCACAGGGTGACCCGCCCACCCTGTTCCGGGTGGGACTGCGTCCAGAAGCGCGAGCCCGCGCAGGTGCGTCCCACGCCCAGGCCGACCGTCGCGGCGGTGAGGTCCTCGGGCTGAATCGCCGAGGGCCACGATCCGTAGGGTGCTTGCGGCATGGGAGTCACTGTAGCCACGCGCCCGCGGCGCGACGGCGGACGCAGCAGGGCCCCGGCCGGAGCCGGGGCCCTGCGTTCGTTCCTGCGCGGCGATTCGGGGGTCAGGCGAGCTTGCTGGTCTCGTCGTGGATCCTCAGCGCCACCTGGTTCAGCTTGTCGGAGTGGGCACGGCCGTGATGCCCACAGAACAGGAGTTCGCCGCCAGAGGGGAGGGTTACTCGCAGATAGGCCTGGGCGCCACAGCGATCACAGCGGTCTGCTGCGGTCAGTGGTTCGAGGACGGTTGTGCTCATCTTGGTTCCTCACTCTCTCACGCGATCACGTTCGGTCATTCCGGCCAGTACAACGCTTGGGCTGCGGATTTGTTCCCGAGCGCTGTACCGGATGACTTTCAGTGTAGGTGGCCCGTCTGTGAGAACCAGCTGCGGCCCGACACCGTCGCACAACCTCCGCGCAACTGTTACATCCGCGAGATAATCTCGCCCGGTGACGATGAAGAAGCCGGGCGCTGGTGAGGGTCGCGATTACGAGGCCAGGCACCTACTGGTGCTTGAGGGTCTTGAAGCCGTGCGGAAGCGTCCGGCGATGTATATCGGGTCCACCGACACCCGGGGTCTCATGCACTGCCTGTGGGAGATCATCGACAACGCCGTGGACGAGGCGCTGGCGGGGTACGGCGAGAGCATCGATGTCCGGCTCGGTGACGATGGCAGCGTCTTCGTGGCCGACCGGGCTCGCGGGATCCCGGTCGACATCGAGCCCAAGACCGGCCTGAGTGGGGTTGAAGTCGTCTTCACCAAGCTGCACGCCGGCGGCAAGTTCGGCGCCGGCAGCTACAACGCCACGGGTGGGTTGCATGGCGTGGGTGCCTCGGTGGTGAATGCGCTGTCGGTGCGGCTCGATGTCGAGGTCGACCGCAACGGTGCCACGCATGCCATGAGCTTCCGACGAGGGGTTCCGGGGGTGTTCGCCGGTGACGGTCCGCAAGCGCCCTTCACCCCTGGCGGTGGGCTGCGGCAGGTGGGACGCGTGGCGCGCGGCGTCACCGGCACGCGGGTTCGGTACTGGCCCGATCGGCAGATCTTCCTGACCGAGGCGGGACTTTCGCTCAAGCAGCTGCTGGATCGTGCCCGACAGACGAGCTTCCTGGTGCCCGGCCTGGAGATCGTGGTGACCGACGCGCGTTCGGGGGAGCCGACGGTCGAGACGTTCAGGCATGACGGGGGCATTGCGGAGTTCTGTGAATTCCTGGCCAGCGACCCACCGGTGACGGAGGTGCTCCGGCTGCATGGATCCGACCAGTTCACCGAGACCGTTCCGATGCTGGACGATTCGGGCGCGATGACCGCGACGGATGTCGAGCGTCAGCTCGATGTCGATGTCGCGGTGCGTTGGGGGACCGGCTACGACGCCTCGGTGGTGTCTTTCGTGAACATCATCGCCACGCCCAAGGGTGGTACCCACGTCAGCGGTTTCGAGCGCGGGCTCACCCGGGCCTTCGCCCGTGCCCTCGACGGCACCCGCCTGCTGAAAGCGGGCGAGGAAGTCATCAAGGACGACGTGCTGGAGGGCCTGACCGCCGTGGTCACCGTCCGGCTGGCCGAGCCGCAGTTCGAAGGCCAGACCAAGGAGGTGTTGGGGACGCCGCCGGTTGCCAGGCTGGTCACTCGGATCGTCGAGAACGAGCTCGTCGAGTTCCTCACCTCGTCCCGGGCCGCGCTGCGCACCCAGGCCAGGGCGGTGATGGAGAAGGTCGTGGGGGCATCCCGCACCCGCGTCCAGGCTCGTGCGCACAAGGAGGCGCAGCGACGGAAGAATGCGCTGGAATCAAGCACCCTGCCCGCGAAACTGGCCGACTGCCGTAGTACGGACCTGGATCGCACCGAACTGTTCATCGTGGAAGGGAACTCGGCACTGGGGACGGCCAAACTCGCTCGGGACTCGGAGTTCCAAGCGCTGCTGCCCATCCGCGGCAAGATCCTCAACGTCCAGAAGGCGTCTGTCGGGGACATGCTCAAGAACGTCGAGTGCGCCTCGATCATCCAGGTCGTGGGAGCAGGGTCGGGCCGCAGCTTCGAGCTCGACTCGGCACGCTACTCGAAGGTGATCTTCATGGCGGACGCCGATTCCGACGGCGCGCACATCCGCTGCCTGCTGGCGACTCTCTTCTTCAAGTACATGCGACCGCTGGTCGAGGCGGGCCGGGTCTACACCGCCGTGCCGCCGTTGCACCGGTTCGAGCTGACGAACCCGCGCAAGGGCCAGGAGAAGTACACCTACACCTACTCCGAGGCCGAATACCGGCGCAAGCTCGCCGAGCTCACCAAGAAGGGCCAAGCGTTCAAGGAGCCGCAGCGCTACAAGGGCCTCGGCGAAATGGACGCCGACCAGCTGGCTGACACCACCATGAACCCGCGGCACCGCACGCTGCGCCGGATCACGGTCGACGAGGCGGTCGCGGCCGAGGCCGTGTTCGAGAAGCTGATGGGCAACGATGTGGCGCCGCGCAAGCAGTTCATCATCGCAGGCGCCTACGCCCTGGAAGCCGACCGCATCGACGTCTGAGGTCGGTCAGCAGAGCTGCTCCAGCAGGCCACTGTCGACGTCATAGCGGAAGCCGCCGACGCTGGCCCGTCCGGCGATGAGGGGATGGCTGGCCAACAGCTGGACGTCGGCGCGCAGGCGCGTCAACTGGTCGGGATCAGCGCCGAAGTGGACCCCGTCGAGCGGGAGGCCGGTCTGGGTATGGATTCGATCGGCGATCTCGGCGTCGGTGCTGCTGGCCATGGCGCAGCGGGTGTGCGCGACGACCAGGATCCGGTTCACATGGAGCAGGTGGACACCCAGAATGCAGCCACCCAGGGCGTCCGGTGTGACGTGACCACCGGGGGTCCGCAGGATCTTGGCTTCGCCGAGGTAGAGCCCGATCATCTCCAGGGGTTGCAGCCGCGAATCCATGCAGGTCACCACAGCGACACCCGCGTGCGCGTAACCGTCGAAGTTCCGTGGCGCCGAGTTCGCATACCGCTGGTTGGCCGCGAGGAGATCGTCAAAGGCTGCTTCCATGACCACACCCTAAGCGGTGCCGGTGCTTCGCTGTTCAGTTGGATACCGACTTCGGTGGGTAACTGAACACCCCGCGCAGCTCAGCCGTGGTAGCGGGACCCGATCGCGGAGATCGGCTGGCTGGCAGGGG
>CAYUWV010000012.1:6395-24869 GCA_964448385.1 uncultured Propionibacteriaceae bacterium
GCAGCTCAGCCGTGGTAGCGGGACCCGATCGCGGAGATCGGCTGGCTGGCAGGGGTGCCTGAGCCGTCCCGACGCCGGTCCAGGGCAGGCAGGTCGATCGGTGAACCGCTGGCTGCCGAGGCGATCGCCGGTTCCGGGCCCACCCAAGCCAGCAGCAGCACGTCCTCGCCCTTCAGGAATCGCTGGCAGCGGACGCCGCCGGTCGCTCGACCCTTCGCCGGGTACAGGTCGAACGGGGTGATCTTCACACTGCCGGTATCCGTGCCGGGCAGCGCGCTGGAGGAACCCGCCACCGTGACCACGACGGCGTCGCTCGTCCGCGACGTCCCGAAGTGGATCGCCCGGGCTCCCGGGGTGAGCTTGATGCCGGCGATCCCGCTCCCGGTGCGTCCCTGGGGACGTACGCCGGCTGCTGGGAAGTGCAGCAGTTGGCCATCAGACGTGACGAAGACGAGTTCGTCGAGATCGTGCGCCAACTCGACGGCACCGATCACCGAGTCCCCCTCGTCCAGCCGGATGATCTCCCAACTGTCTTTGCCGAGCAGCTCGGGGTTCACCCGCTTCACCACCCCGGACGCGGTGCCCAGCGCCCAGCCGAAGGTGTCGGCGTTCAGGCTCGTGAGGCCGAGAAGGCGCTCCCCAGCCTGCAGGGGGAGCAGTTCGACGGCGGGGGAACCGCCCTGCAGATGGGGGGCCGTCGCCGTGATCGGGACCGAGGGGAGATCGATCGCCTGGCACCTGATCAGCCGACCGAGACTCGTCAAGGCACCGAACTCGCCGCGTGCCGTCGTCCGGGCGGTCGACGTGATCAGGTCATGGGCGCTGCGCGGGCCACTGGAAGGCAGCGGCCCGGTGACGTCGGCCCGGGCCAGCAGGCCGGTCGCCGAGAGCATCACCCAACACGGGTCGTCGGCGATCTCCAGGGGCGCCGACGCCGCGGAGACCGCGGTCCCGGCAGAGGCCAGCAGCACGGTACGACGCGGGGTGCCGTGCGTGCGCGCAACGTCATCCAGCTCGCTGCTGACCACCTCGCGCTGCCGCGCCGCGCTGCCCAGGATGTCCTGAAGGTCGGTGATGGTCTGCCACAGCTGGTCGCGCTCAGCCTCGAGATCGATCCGGCTGAACTTGGTCAGCCTGCGCAGTTGCATGTCGAGGATGTAGTTGGTCTGGGTCTCGGTGAGGTCGAACGCGTCCATCAACCGCGCCCTGGCATGAGCCACGTCGTCGCTGGAACGAATGATGGCGATGACGTCGTCGATGTCGACGATCGCCAGCAGCAGGCCCTCGACCAGATGCAGCCGATCCTGGGCCTTGCCGAGCAGGAAGGTGGATCGCCGATTGATCACCTGCAGGCGATGGTCGAGGTAGACCTCCAGCATCTGCTTCAAGCTGAGCGTGCTGGGTTGACCGTCCACTAGGGCGACGGCGTTGATGCCGAACGAGTCCTCGAGCTTGGTCAGCCGGTACAACTCTTCGAGCAGGGCCTCAGGATTGATCCCGTTCTTCACCTCGACCACCAGCCGGGTGCCGTGCGCGAGGTCCGTGAGGTCCTTGATGTCCGAGATGCCCGTGAGACGTTTGGCTTGGACGAGCGTCTTGACCTGCTCGATGATGCGTTCCGGTCCGATCATGTACGGCAACTCGGTGATCACGATGCCCTTGCGACGCGCGTGCACCTGCTCGATCCGGGCGGTCGCCCGCACCTTGAAGCTGCCGCGTCCCGTGGCGTAGGCCTCCCGGATGCCGTCGAGGCCGATGATCTTTCCCCCGGTGGGGAGATCCGGCCCGGGGATGTAGCGCATCAACTGATCGACGTCGGCATCGGCGTGGTGCAGCAGATACTTACACGCCTGCACGGTCTCAACAAGGTTGTGGGGCGGGATGTTGGTCGCCATGCCGACGGCGATGCCGGTGCTGCCATTGACCAACAGGTGGGGGAAGGCGGCCGGCAGGACGACAGGCTCCGACTCCTTGCCGTCATAGTTCGGACGGAAGTCGACTGTGTCCTGATCCAGGCCGGCGGTCATGGCGACTGCCGCCGGGGCCATCCGGCATTCGGTGTAGCGCATCGCTGCTGGGCCTGAGTCCAGTGAACCGAAGTTGCCGTGCCCATCCACCACCGGCAGGCGCAACGCCCACGGCTGGCCCAGTCGCACCAGCGCGTCATAGATGGCTGCGTCGCCATGCGGATGCAGTTGTCCCATCACCTGGCCGACCACGCGGGCGCACTTCACGTGCGAGGCGTCCGGACGGATGCGCATCTCGTCCATCGTGTACAGAATCCGGCGCTGGACGGGCTTCAACCCGTCGCGGGCATCGGGCAGGGCGCGGGAGTAGATCACCGAGTAGGCGTACTCCAGGAAGCTCGTCTCCATCTCGGTCGAGACATCGACATCCACGATCCGCTCGGCGACGTCGTCATCGGGCGGCGGTGGTTTCGCGACCATGACCCCTCCTCCTCTGCCTCTGCCTCACAGGATCCCGGGAAGCGCCCGCAGTTGGGCGAGCAGCCCGCGTCCGTCCGCCGCGGCGACCAGCGGGACCTCAGGCGGCATGCCACCCTCGTCGGCTGGGGCCGGAATCGGCCCGTGGGCCAGCAGCATTTCGGCGGGTGACAACTGACGGATGGCGATGGCACGGACCCGGTCGGGCGCGACACTCGCGAACTCGGAGTAGAGCTCCAGGTCATGTTGGCCGTCGTCCCCGACCAGCAGCCACCGGATGTTCGGGAAGTCGCGCGTCAGCTGCAGCAGCGTGGCGCGCTTGTGTGCCGAGCCCGAACGGAACCAGCCGGTGTTCGTGGGGCCCCAGTCCGTGAGCAGCATCGGGCCGTGCGGGTACGCGTGCCGCTTCAAGAACCGCGTCAGGAAGTCATGGGTGTTCCACGCACCGGTGGACACGTAAACGACCGGCGCACCCGGGTGCTCGGCCAACACCCGCTGGTACATCCGAGCCATGCCCGGAATGGCCTGGCGGGCGGACTCGTCCCGGATGAAGCTGTTCCAGAACGCGATCATGGGGCGCGGCAGCAGCGTGGTGATGATGGTGTCGTCGATGTCGGACACCAGCCCGAACGACTGGTCATCGGCGACCACGTGGATGTCCGCCCGGGCGCGCTTGGACTCGCGGCTGCGTAGCTCGATGGTCCGCCAGCCGGGCTCGAGACCGTGGTTGCGGACCCGGTGGTCGATGTAGCCGCCGCGGTCGGCGACGGTGTGGACGACCCGGTCGCCCACCGTGATGGACACGGGGGCACGGACGCACGCGACGGTGACGAAGTTACGAAATCCGCGGCGCTTCACGAAGTCCTCGGTTGCCTTGGCCAGCCCAGAACCCGTCCGGTTCGGGCCCAGCACCACCCGCCCCATCACTCGCAGAGTGGTCCCGGTGCCGTACCCGGTGTAGCAGGTGACCCGTTCCTGCCAGCCGATCGAGCGCGCCAGTCGTTCGATCCAACGATCGAAGCGCTCCTCAAGCCGCGCAGCGAAGAAGGGACGTGTGGTCACGGCTCCCCACCCTAGTGGGTGGAGGGGGGTGGGCAGTGGCGGGAATTGCCGTCGGCGCGCGGGCCCGTGGAAAGATGGCGCAATGACCCAACGACACGGTCTCGCGTTGCCCGCCACGCTCACTGACGAGATCCGCGACTGTGGCTACTTTCCGGAACTGATCGCCGGCGCTCTGGCGCTCGCCGTGGGCGACGAAGCCATCGAGCATCACTTGGTGCATCACGAGGCGACGTTCAACCACGAGGAGATCCAGCGCCACCTGACGGTGCTGGTGGTGACGCCCACCCGGTTGATCGTGGGGCACACCGATGAGAATGATGCTCCCGGCGAGCCTGCCCAAGCGCTCACCACCACCGAATCGGTGGCGCTGTCTGGCATCACGGCGGTGTCCTTGAGCCAGGTGGTTTCACACCCGCAGCACTACGGCAGCCGGCGGGCGAAGGTGCTCGAGACCTGGTTGACAATCGGGTGGGGCGCCGTGCGAAGGGTCGACCTTGAGCCCGCGACGTGTGGCGATCCTGCGTGTGAGGCCGACCACGGATTCACCGGGATGCTCACCGCCGATGACCTGACCGTGCGGATCAGTGCGGCGGCGGACGGCGAGTCGAAGGTCCGCGACCTGATCGCCTTTGGCACCGTCCTGCAGATGACCACCGGCCGGACCCGATGAGCCAACCCGTCGTTCCGTCCTACGGCAGCGACACCTTGGCCGACCTCTTGCCGAGCCTCGGCGCCCATGTGAAGGTGCCCGGGGCAGCCGATCGCCTCGGGATCCCGCACGCGGAGCGGTACCTTGTCCTGCTGGTGGACGGGCTGGGCTGGCACCAACGGGCCTGGTGGCCTGAGGCGGCGCCCTTCCTGGCTGAGCTGGCCGAGTCGGGCCGGTCCATCACCTGCGGGGTGCCCAGCACCACGGTCACCAGCATCGCCAGCCTCGGTACCGGTCTGACCCCCGGTGAGCACGGGATGGCCGGGTACTCGTTTCGCTACCCGCCGATCGGGGCGGTGTTGAACGCCCTGCTGTGGGCAGATGGCGTCCACGGCCTCGATGTGCAACCGCAACTCACCTATTTCGAACGCCTGTCGAACTCCGGGGTGTGGACCTCGACGGTGGCGCCTGCCCGGTTCGTGGGTACCGGATTGACGATCGCAGCCTTGCGGGATCCCCGCTTCGTCCCGGTGACCGATGAAGGGGACCTGCCGCGCCGGGTCGAACTCGCCACCTCGGCCGTCGCCGGTGGCGAACGGGCCCTGGTGTACGTGTATGAACGGGCCCTCGACCACGCTGGCCACACCTACGGCGTGGGCGCACCCGAGTGGCTGGCGGAGCTTCGGCGCAGTGACGAGTTGGCCGCGAGGCTGCGGCAGGCGCTCCCGCCGGACGTCCGGCTGGTCATCACCGGAGACCACGGCATGGTGAACGTTCCCGCATCAGCACGGCTGGTTGTTGAGGACGAGCCCGACCTGCTGCAGGGTGTCGCCATGCTCGGCGGGGAAGGACGGCTGCGCCAGCTGTACACCGACGAGGGGCAACGTGAGTCCGTGGCGGCCCGCTGGCGCGGCCGCATGGGGGAGACCGCCTGGGTGCTGACGCGCGACGAGGCGTTCGAGCAGGGCTGGTTCGGGACCTGCAACCCAAGGGTCGCCGACCGGTTCGGGGACGTTCTGGTGGCGATGCGCAACGACGGTGCGGTGATGAGCCGGGCGCTCGCCAAGGAATTCGACCTGGTCGGAATGCACGGGTCGCTCACGGCCGCGGAGATGGCCGTGCCCCTGCTGGTGGCGTGACGACGGAAGGGAAGCGATGGCTGAGCTGGTCTTCTTCACCGGGCCGATGGACTGCGGCAAGTCCACTCTGGCCCTGCAGACGGCGTACACCGAGGACGCGGCCGGACGCCAGGGACGCCTCTTCACCAGCCTGGATCGGGCAGGTGACGCCATCATCTCGTCCCGGATCGGCCTCGCTTCCCCAGCCATCGAGGTGACCGAGGGATTCGACTTCTGGGCCTATGTGATCGGGCAGCTGACGTCCGGCCATCGGATCGACTACCTCGTCTGCGACGAGGCCCAGTTCTTCACCTCGGCCCACATCGACCAGTTGGCGCGGGTGGCCGACGACCTGCAGATTGAGGTGTTCTGCTTCGGAATCCTCACCGACTTCCGAACCCAGTTGTTTCCCGCGTCGCGACGGCTGGTCGAGCTGTGTGACCGGATGGAGGTACTGCAGGTGCGTCCGCGGTGCTGGTGCGGTGCGGCGGCGACCCACAACGCGCGCACGGTGGACGGCACGATGGTGACCGAGGGCAACCAGGTCGTGGTGGGGGATACGGTCGACACTGGGGCCGAGGTCGCGTACCAGGTGCTCTGCCGACGTCATCACCGCCGCCGGATGACCGCTCAGGTTGCCGCGATCGACCTCACTCCGGACCCGTTGCCGTTCGGGGAGTGAGGCCTTCAGGAATCCAGGCGTCCCAGGCCGGTGACGTGCAGGACAAGCTCGCCGAGATCGTCGCAGGCGTCGAGGTCGATCGTGGCGGTGATCGACCAGTCATGGTTGCCTTCGGGGTCGTCAATGATCTGCCGGACCGCCCAGAGCCTGCCCTCGCTCTGAACGACCAGCAACGACGGCCCTCGGGCGTCGGGACCCAGCCGGATCTCGTCATGCTCGGCGTAGTACGCCTCCAGCGCCGCGTCCCAGGCGGCATAGGTCATCGATCGATCGGGATCGGTTCCGTCCAACTCGACCAGGCCGGCCACGTCGTCGTTCGCAGCAAGCTCGACCCGCCGGAACAGCGCGTTGCGCACCAGCACCCGGAACGCCCGCGGGTTACCGGTCACCGGACGCGTCGGGGGTGGGGCTTCGTCCAAGGGCAGCGCGCCGGACAGGCCGGCCAGCCGTGCCCACTCGTCCAGCAACGAGGAATCGGTCAAGCGGGTGAGTTCCCCGAGCCATTCGATGAGGTCTTCCAACTCCTCGGTGCGGGCCGCTTCCGGAACGGTCTGCCGGAGCGCCCGGTAGGCGTCCGAGAGGTAGCGCAGCAGCAGCCCCTCGCTGCGTTGCACCTTGTAGAACGCGACGAACTCCGAGAACGTCATCGCCCGTTCGTACATGTCACGCACCACAGCTTTGGGTGAGACCGGGGTTTCCGCGAGCCACGGGTGGTTCGACAGCATGAGGGTGAAGGCGTGTTCGAGCAGGTTGGCCAGTGGTCGTGGCCAGGTGACCTGGTCCAGGACCTCGAGGCGTTCTTCGTACTCCACACCGTCGGCCTTGAGTTCGGCCACCGCCTCGCCGCGGGCCCGGAACTGCTGCTGGACGAGCACCGCCCGCGGATCCTCCAACGTGGACTCGATGATGCTCACGACATCGAGGGCGTAGCTGGGGGAGTCGACATCGAGCAGGGACAGGGCTGCCAAGGCGAAGGCCGACAGTGGCTGGTTCAACGCGAAGTCGTGCTGCAGGTCGACGGCGAGGGCGTAGCGACGCCCGCCAGGAGTCGGTTCCGGCAGTCGGACCACCACCCCGGACGCCAGCAGAGAGCGGCCCAGCGCGAGGGCTCGCCGCCACAACCTGCGGCGGGTGGCCGGATCGGCCGTGCAGGAATCGACCAGCGTCACCACCGCCTGCACCGTGTCCTGGTCACGTTGCAGCAGGTTGAGCAGCAGCGCGTGGCTGATCTTCATGCGCGCCACCAGCGGCTCCGGCGGCGCCTCGATGAGCTTGTTGAAGGTGTCTTCGGTGAAGTTGACGAATCCCTCCGGCGGCTTCTTGCGCTGCACCCTGCGCTGCTTCTTGGGGTCGTCGCCTGCCTTGGCCAGCGCCTTGGCGTTCTCGATGACGTGATCGGGAGCCTGCGCGACCACGTAGCCCACGGTGTCGAAGCCGGGCCGCCCCGCCCGTCCGGCGATCTGGTGGAACTCGCGGGCTCGCAGCAGTCGCTGCCGGCGTCCGTCGAACTTGGAGAGGCTCGAGAACAGCACCGTCCGGATCGGAACGTTGATGCCCACCCCGAGGGTGTCGGTGCCGCAGATGACACTGAGCAGCCCGCGCTGGGCCAGCGTCTCGACCAGGCGACGATAGCGGGGCAGCATCCCCGCGTGGTGGACGGCGATGCCCGAGGTGAGGAGCTTGACCAGGGTGCGTCCGAAACCTGAGCTGAAGCGGAACCCTCGGAGCGCCTCGGCCAGCGCCTGGCGGTGGGAACGATCCGCCAGTCCAGAACTCAGCAGGGCCTGGGCTCGCTCGACGGCCGCCGCCTGGGTGGGATGGACGATGTAGACGGGCGCCTTCTGGTCACGCAGCAGGAGTTCCACCGTGTCGGCGACCTGGCGCATCGACCAGGAGTAGAGCAACGGAACCGGACGGACGGCGTTCTCGATCACACTCGTGGGTCGACCGGTGCGCTGCGTCAGGCCACGAGCCAGTTCGGTGACGTCGCCGAGGGTCGCGGACATGATGACGAACTGGGCTTGGGGGAGTTCCACGAGCGCGACCTGCCAAGCCCAGCCCCGGTCTCGGTCGGCGATGAAGTGGAATTCGTCGACGACGACCTGGTCGACTTCTGCGTCTCGTCCCTCGCGCAGCGCGATGTTGGCCAGGATCTCGGCGGTGCAGCAGACGATGGGCGCATCGGGGTTCACGGCTGCGTCGCCGGTGACCATGCCCACGAGTTCGGCACCGAAGATGTCGCACAGGGCGAAGAACTTCTCGCTGACTAGCGCCTTGATGGGCGCGGTGTAGTACGTCCGGCCGCCCCCGGCGAGGGCTGCGAAGTGGGCCGCGGTGGCGATCAACGTCTTGCCCGACCCGGTGGGTGTGGTGATGACGGTGTTGGCGCCGGTCAGGATGTCGATGATGGCGTCGTCCTGGTGCGGGTACAAGGTGATGCGGTCGGCGGCGGCCCAGGTGACGAACGCGTCGTAGAGGGCATCAGGGTCGGTGGCGCCAGTCGGCGGCAACAGGTCGGTGAGTCGCATCCAGGCCATCGTCCCATGGCGGGCCCCTTGCCGGGGACCGGGTATAGTTGAAGTGTAAACCATTCCCGGGTTAAAGGATCCGCCGCCATGAACACCACTGCCACGATCACCCCCGTTGCCGCACACTCGATCTTCCGCGACGCCCACACCGCCTATCGATTCACGTCCGAACCGGTCAGCGATGAGCAACTGGCAGCGATCTACGACCTCGCACGATTCACCCCCACCGCCCTGAACAGCCAGCCGCTGCGCGTCACGTTCGTCCGCACCGCTGCGGCGAAGGCCCGGCTGCTCCCGCTGCTCAGGGAGACGAACCGGGAGAAGTCGGCCTCCGCCCCGGTGGTCGCGATTCTGGCCGCCGATACCGACTTTCACGAGTTCCTGCCCAAGGTCGCTCCCCAGTCCACGGGGGCGAAGGAGCGCCTCGCGGCCAACGAGGTGGGCCGGGCGGCCATGGCCATCAACAACGCCTGGCTGCAGGCGGGTGGGTTCATCCTTGCTGTCCGTGCGATCGGGCTCGATGCCGGGCCGATGGGCGGCATCGACGCAGCTGCCATCGACGCGGAGTTCTTCGCGGGTTCGCCGCTGCGGACTTTCCTGGTCGTCAATATCGGACGAGTGGCCGAGGGTGGCCAGTTCCCACGGAACCCGCGACTCGGCTTCGAGGAGGCCGTGGCCCTGGTCTGACCCGTCGTACTGGTCCTGACCTCGTCGCTCGAGCGTGACTGGCTGTCAGCGGGGCTTCGGGGTTCCCGGGGCGCCGGGGGAGCCGAACACGATTTCGTCCCACGAGGGCACCTGGGCGCGCTTGCGGCGTCCCTTGGGGGCCGGCTTCGGTTCCCCGGACGGTTCGGGTTCGTCAACCAGCGAGGGTTGCTCGGGTTCAAGGGCCTCTGCGAACGGCCCAGCCTCCGGCGTGGGCTCGAGCTCGGTCGCCGGATCGTGCTCCACGGCGGCCGGGGCCTCGTTCAGGACCGGGGTGGCGGGCTGTTCGGCGGCAGGACGCACCAGCCCCGCGTAGATCTGGACCGAATCCTCATCGAAACCCGTCAGCATCTCGTAGAGCACGTCGATCTGCGAAGAGGTGCTGGCGACGATGTCGTAGAGGCCGTCGACTTCGGCCAGTTCGGCCTCGGAGTAGGCGTCGTCGGAATCCGATTCGGCGTCATCGAACACGTCGAGCGGCTGGGTGTCTTCGTAGACCGGCCCCGGCTGAACGACCCGCACCAGCGCCAGGTCGTCGTTGAGGCCGATGGTCGGCTCGGCTTCGCCACGCGGGTTGCGGGCGGCGGCGGTTGCGGCTACGGAGTGCAAGCCCAGCAACCACCGGGCATCGTCATTGTCCGCAACGGAGAAGCGACCCGCCTGATCGTAGATGAAGCGCGCGTCATGATGGATCCCGGCCGCGCCGTACTCCGCTCGCACCGCCCAGCGTCGCCCCTCGAGCTTCCACGAGTCCCACGTCACCGAGTCGGCATCGACCTGGCGGGCGACCAGCCGGTCGGAAACGACCGAAGCCAGGGTGTGGTGGGCGATCGTCTCCCCGCCCCGCCGGACCGGATGGCTCTGCGCCATTCCTGCCACGAATTCCCGTTCGGCGAGGACCGGAGCGGCGAAGCCCTCAATCTCGTCGGCTGTGACTCCCGCGCTGAGGGCTACCTCGGCCACGGAGGCACCGCCACGAATCCGGGTCTGGATTTCGCGTGGCGTCAGAGCGCTGTTCATCTCCTGCTCCTGACCGTGTGGATCTCCGGTGGAAAACGGCACTGCTTGATGGGGGGTAACCTACCAAGCCGACCGCCGTTGTGGACCCATCGGCGCCGGGGCGTGAGGGTATGGGAATTTTCTTCGCCCACCTCGGGTCGGCTAGGGCGCTTTGCTTGGCTTGATGTGGTATGTATGCCTTCGCACAGGGTGGGATTCAGGAAATGCCGGACGTTCACCAAACCCGTCCGGCGGGATGAGGTGGACACGCACTATGGCAACGGACTACGACGCCCCTCGAAAGACCGACGAGGAGAGCGAAGACAGCATCGAGGAACTCAAGACCCGGCGCAACGACAAGAACTCGGGCAAGGTTGACGAGGACGAGGTCGAGGCGGCAGAGACTTTCGAGTTGCCCGGGGCAGATCTCTCGCACGAGGAACTGACCGTTCGTGTGCTCCCGCGGCAGGCGGACGAATTCACCTGTGCCTCCTGCTTCCTGGTCAAGCACCGAAGCCAGATTGCGGCGACCAGGAACGGTCAGATCTACTGCGTCGACTGCGCCGGCTGAGCCCCAGTTCGGTCAGCGGACTCGTCTGACGGGGGGGCTCAGGCTGAGACCCTGCCCTCGCCGGACGCCGGTTCACCCATCGCCCTTTCCCACTGAATCGCGGCGATCCGGTTCGCCATGACCGTCGCAACACCGATACCCAGTGCGCTCGCCACCGCCCAGGCGAGGGCCTGCCGCAGGGGCGTGTTGGGGTCTGTGGGTTCGGGTGGTTCGCCACCTGTCGCGAGTCGCCACGCTCCCTCGAGCGCTTTGGTGGCGACGACGGCGGTGAGGGCGCCGACCGCTGTGGCGTACGCGTTCCACAGCACTTTGCGTGATATCTGCATCGCGGTTGTCCTTCCCCGTGGCGCTCTAGTGAGACCCTTTCCGCCCATCCTAGGTGGGCTAGGTTGGGGCGGTGGGTTATCGGGAGCGTCTGAGGGTTCCGGCGGCGTGGTGGCTGATCGGGCTGTTCTTCGCGGTGAGCTTCGTGACAGCGGTCGGTTTCTCCATCAGCGGCCTCGTCAGCATGATCGCTGGCGGCCTCACGGCGGTGGGCGTGGCAGGTTTTCTGCGCTGGTTCGGCTCGGCGGAAGTGGCCGTGGATGAGCGGGGCGTGAGTGCCGCCGGCGCAGTGCTGGAGTGGGCATGGCTCGGGACGGCGACTGCGCGCGACGCCGACGCCACCAAGCGTCGCCTTGGACCCGAGGCCGACCACCGGGTGCACCTGGTGATTCGTGGCTACATCCCCACCTCCGTGGAGTTGGCGGTGACTGACCCCGACGACCCGCATCCGTACTGGCTGGTGTCGACCCGGCACCCCCGTGAACTTGTCGCGGCCATCGAGGAGGCCCGCGCTAGGATGCCGCGGTGAACGATCCGGGAGAGGTCGAGGTTGACCTGCAGTTGCTCGACCCCGGCATGCCCGCGCCACGGTACGCCCACCCTGGTGACGCAGGGGCGGACCTCGCCATCGCCGAGGACTGCACTTTGGCACCCGGGGAGCGTCGTCTGGTAGGGACGGGCATCGCTGTCGCCCTGCCTCCGGGCTGGGTGGGCCTGATCCATCCGCGGTCCGGTCTCGCGTCCCGACACGGCCTGACGATCGTCAACTCACCGGGTACGGTCGATGCTGGCTACCGCGGGGAGATCAGGATCTGCCTGCTGAACACCGACAGCAGCCAGCCGGTGCGGCTCCGCCGGGGAGACCTCATCGCCCAGTTGGTCGTGCAGCCGGTTGCCCGAGCACACTTCGTGATCAGTGACCATCTGCCACCCAGCGAACGAGGTGCCGGCGGGCACGGATCGACTGGTGGAATCCACCAATGGGACACCGCGCGCACGGGCGCCCCGTACGACGTACAGGAGACAACACAGTGATCTTTGGGCTGAAGCGCAAGCGGGGGTACAGCGAGCCGGTGGACACCGATGACGAGGCGCTCGCCATCGTTGGCGACGACGCCGATGCCGCGGGATCGGACGAAGCCGGCAGCGAGCCCGATGACGAGGAGACTGCTGAGGTGCGGGAGTTCAGCGCTGGGGTGGCGGCCCACGAGGACGCAGAGGAAGCTGCGTACGAGGACGCCGAGATCGATGGGGCTGTCGACCACCGGGCGGACGGGCCCTTCGACATCGACGAGGTGGACCTGACCCACGACGGGGTGGAGCGGGTTGACCTGGGGGCGCTCGTGGTGACGCCCTGGGACGGCCTCGGGTTGCAGCTGCACGTCAACGAAGCGACCAGGAAGGTCCAAGCCGTCACCGCGATCTGGCAGAGCTCCGGGCTCGAAGTCGCGCTGTTCGCCGCCCCGGCCACCGGTGGCCTGGCCGAAGAACTGCGCGAGGACATCATCGAGGAGGCTGAGCAGGCCGGCGGCAGCGCCGAGGTGGTCAACGGCTCGTTCGGCGCCGAGGTTCGCCGGGTCCTGCCCCAGGAGGGTCCGGCGGGGGAGCAGTTCTTCCACGTGTCCCGGATCTGGTTCGCTGAAGGACCCCGCTGGCTGCTGCGCGCCACCCTGCTCGGCGAGGCGGCGCTCGGCGACGTCGACGATCCCAAGGCTGCCCCGTTCGTGGAGTTCTTCCGTAATCTGGTGGTGCGGCGCGGCACCAAGCCGATGGTGCCCGGGGAGTTGCTCGGGATGGATCTCCCGCAGGGAAACGAGGGGTAGATGGCCAGCACCAACCCGCTGATCCGGGCGCTCAAGCGCTGGGGTGCCTCGAACGCCGAACTGGAGGCGCAGGAGCGACAGCGGTTGGCGCAGGCCGCCGGTGCGACCCAGATCCATGACGTCGTCGACCGGCAGCGGGTTCGGCTGCGCGGCTTCGTGACGGTACTCACGCTGAAACCCCGCAGCGGGACCCCGTGGATGGAAGCCCAGTTCAGTGACGGCTCCGACGTCATCACGCTGATCTGGATGGGGCGCCGCCAGATCCCCGGTGTCGTGGCCGGGTGCGAGATGACCGTGGAGGGTCTGGTTTCCTACGTGGACGGCGAACGCCGGATCTACAACCCTCGCTACGAACTGATCGCCAACGCCTGACCCACCCGAGACTCCGGGCGGCCCCCGGTCATTCCTGACGGGCCGGCCGGGGCACCAGGTACTGAGCCAGTTCGTGCTCGTAGGCCGGATCGGCCACGAACAGCAGTTCGTCGTTCGCCTCCAGCGCAGCATCCCGCTCAGGCGCCCGCGCGGCGCCGTCCCGGATGATCGTGACCAAGACAGCATCGCCGGGCAGGGTGAGGTCGGCCACGCGCGTCCCGACCCGTGGTGACAGGTCAGGCAGCGTCATCTCGACCAGGTTCGCCTTGCCGCCGCGGAAGCTGAACAGCCGCACGAGGTCACCGACCGTGACCGCCTCTTCCACCAGGGCGCACATCAGGCGCGGCGTCGACACGGCGACGTCCACGCCCCACAGGTCGTTGAACATCCACTCGTTGCTGGGATGGTTCACCCGGGCGACCGTGCGGGGGACGCCGAACTCGGTCTTCGCCAGCAACGAATGCACCAGGTTGGCCTTGTCGTCTCCGGTGGCGGCGATCGCCACGTCACAGGTGTCGAGTCCGGCCTCCTCCAAGGAGTCGAGTTCGCAGGCGTCCGCCAGCAGCCATTCCGCCTCGGGCACGCTTTCGGGCTTGATGGCGACGGGGTCGCGATCGATCAGCAGGATCTGGTGACCATTGGCGATCAACTCCCGGGCGATCGAGCGCCCCACATTGCCGGCTCCGGCGATCACAACGCGCATCAGTCCTGGCCTTTCAGTGTTCGACCGGGGGACGGCCGAAGATGTCCTCGACGTCGGAGACCTGGTCGTTGGTGACGGCGGCATAGACGAGATCGCCGTCCTGGAACACCGTCGTGGCGGCTGGCACGATGCCAGATCCGAAGCGCATCAGGAACGGGATCTGGCACCTGCCGCGGGATTCCATGTCTGCGATGGTGCGGCCGACCCAGGTGGAGTTGACTTGCACCTCGACCAGCCGGACGCTGCCGGACGGATCACGCCACTGCGGTTCGGAACCTGACGGCAACAGTCGGCGCAGGATCTGGTCGGAGGCCCACCGCACGGTGGCGACCGACGGGATGCCGAGACGCTCATACACCTCGGCTCGCCCCTGGTCGTAGATGCGGGCCACGACGTTGTGCACCTCGAAGGTCTCGCGCACCACCCGGGCAGCCAGGATGTTGGAGTTGTCCCCGCTGGAGACGGCCGCGAAGCCGTCCGCGCGTTCGATCCCGGCGCGCTGCAGAACCTGGCGGTCGAAGCCGACTCCCTTGACGGTCTTGCCCTGGAAGGACGGGCCGAGCCGGCGAAAGGCGTCCTGCATGATGTCGATGACGGCGACCGAATGGTTCCGACGCTCCAGGCTGTGGGCCAGGGAAGAACCCACTCGACCGCACCCCATGATGACGATGTGCATCGCCACTGCCTCCGCTCTGTCGTGCCACGCCTCGGTCCGCAAAGACTGTACCGATTCCCGGCTTCGCTAGGGACGCTACACCGCTTACGCCGACCAAGACCGTTGCTGAAGGGCATAGAGTGCTGACTCGTGAAGGTCTCCGACTTCGTCAAGCGACTCCTGGTCGGTCGAAAACTGGCCAGCGCCCAGCTGGGGGAGACACTGCTCCCCAAGCGCATCGCGCTCCCGGTTTTCGCTTCCGATGCCCTCAGTTCGGTCGCCTACGCCCCCGATGAGATCCTGCTCACCCTGTCACTGGCTGGCATGGCGGCCTTCGCGCTGTCCTGGGAGATCGCGCTCGCCGTCGCTGCCGTGATGCTGATCGTGGTGATGTCGTACCGGCAGACAGTCCACGCCTATCCCTCCGGGGGCGGCGACTATGAGGTGGCAACCGTCAACCTCGGCCCGAACGCCGGTCTCACCGTCGCCAGCGCCCTGCTCGTGGACTACGTGCTGACCGTGGCGGTGTCGGTCTCCTCAGGGGTGCAGAACGCCAAGGCCATCTTCCCGTTCCTGGCCGGGCGTGAGGGGTGGGCAGCCGCGGTGCTGATCGTCGTCCTGATGTCGATGAACCTGCGCGGCGTGCGGGAATCGGGCGCCTTCTTCGCGGTGCCGACGTACGCCTTCATGATCGGTGTGCTCGGCATGACCTTGTGGGGCCTGTTCCGCATCCTCGCGCTGGGGGAGCCGTTGCAGGCACCCACGGCAGGCTTCGAGGTGGTCGGGGCGCCGGAATACGAGCCTTTCGTCGGGATGGCGGTGGTGATCCTCATCGCCCGTGCGTTCTCCTCCGGCTGTGCGGCGCTGACCGGCGTCGAAGCGATCTCGAACGGGGTGCCCGCGTTCAAGGAGCCGAAGAGCGCCAATGCCGCCGCCACCCTCGGGTTGCTCGGCGGGATCTCGGTCACCATGCTGGGCGGGATCGTCGCGCTCGCCAACCTCACCGGTCTGAAGCTCATCGAAGAGACCGGCGGGTCGCATTTCACGTTGAACGGTCAGCTGATCGAAGTGCCGCATGAGACCGCCATGGGGCAGCTGGCCCGCACGGTGTTCAGCGACTTCCCCATCGGCTTCTACTTCGTGATCACGGCCACCATGATCATCCTGTTCCTGGCGGCGAATACGGCCTTCAACGGCTTCCCGGTGCTGGGGTCGATCCTGGCTCGGGACGGCTTCCTGCCCCGCGCCCTGCACACCCGGGGCGACCGGCTCGCGTATTCCAATGGCATCCTCGCCCTCGCCGGTGCTGCCATCGTGCTGGTACTCGTGTTCAACGCCAGTGTCACTGCCCTGATCCAGCTCTACGTGGTGGGCGTCTTCGTGTCCTTCACCGTGAGCCAGTTCGGGATGATGAAGCACTGGACCCGCCACCTCAAGACCGAGAAGGATCCCAAGGCGCGGGCCACGATGCAGCGCTCGCGCCTGATCAATGCCATCGGCCTGACCGGGACCGGGATCGTGCTGATCATCGTGCTCGCCTCGAAGTTCATCTACGGTGCCTACCTTGCGGTGCTGGCGATGGCGGTCGTGTTCGCGCTGATGCGTTCGATCCGCACCCACTACACGAAGGTCGCCCGCGAGACGGCGGTCGCGCCGTCGGACGCCCGGCTGCTCCCGAGCCGGGTGCGGGCGGTGATCGTGGTCATGGAGGTGAACAAGCCGACGATGCGGGCGGTGAATTTCGCTCGCGCTACCCGCGCCAGCTCGATCGAGGCTGTGACGGTCTCGGTCGATGAGGACGAGGTGCGTCGCATCGTCGACCAGTGGAACGCCCAGGACGCCGAGATCCCGCTGAAGGTGATCGCCTCTCCGTACCGCGAGGTCACGGGCCCGATCCTGAACTACGTGAAGGGGCTACGTTCGGACAACCCGCGCGATGTGGTGTGCGTCTACATCCCCGAGTACATCGTCGGACACTGGTGGGAGCAACTGCTGCACAACCAGACCGGGCTGATCCTGAAGACGAGGCTGAACTTCATGCAGGGCGTGATGGTCACCTCGGTGCCGTACCAGCTGGCGTCGTCGAAGTACGCCCTGGATCGTGCCCGTCGCGACTCGGCGGCCGCTTGGCGGCAGCCGGGTCGGGGTCAGGTTCGGATGGGTGAGGCGCTTGACGTCGAGCGCAAGGAATAGTCGAGCCGGGACGGACGGTTCCGGATGGTCGGTCGGCGACCTGACCCCACCCGTTCGGGTCGGCCCGGTCGCGCACGGTGGGCATTGGGTCGCTCGGATTCCGGCGGACGTCTCCACGCCGGGCGACACGGTGGTGGTCTTCGTCCGGCACGCCATCGAGGGCGAACTGGTCCGAATCCGGATCACCGACGTGCGTCCCCGCTTCTGCCGGGGGGAAGCCGTTGCGGTCGTCGAGCCCAGTCCCGCGCGTCGAACCGCTCCCTGCCCGATTGCTGGACGCTGTGGGGGCTGTGACTTCCAGCACCTCGTTCCTGCCCAGGCCCGCGAATTGAAACGCCAGGTCGTCGCCGAACTCCTGCAGCACACCGCAGGCATCGCCTTCACGGGTGAGGTGGAGGCCGTCCAGCCAGAGGAGTTCGGCTGGCGGACTCGGATGCGCTACCTCACCGACGAGCAAGGGCGCCCAGGGCTGCGCGCCCACCGCTCCCACGAGGTGGTGCCCCTGCCGGCCGAGGGCTGCCGGATCGCGGCCCCGGCAATCGCCCGTCCTGCTGTCGAGGTTCTGGCTGGCGGCGCTGAAGTGCTGGCCGTGGCTGCCGGCTCCGGAGCGGTGATCGGGAGTGCCGCCACGCTCCCGCCCTCGGTCACCGAATGGGTCGGCAAGCGGCAGTTCTCGGTGGCTCCCGACGGCTTTTGGCAGAGCCACAGCGCAGCGCCCCAGGCGCTTGCCACCGCAGTCCTGCAGGCGTTGGCGCCACGACCAGGCGAGGCCGCCTTTGACCTGTTCTGCGGGGTAGGGCTGTTCACGGCGACCTTGCTGGACGCCGGGTGCCGCGTCTGGGGAGTCGAAGGGGACGCGCGGGCGCTGGCGTTCGCCCGTCGCAACGTCGCGGGCGCCCGCTTCAGCCTCGGGGACGTGGCCCGGGTGCTGCGGCAGTTGCCCCCGCAGACCGACCTGGTCGTGCTCGACCCACCGCGCAGCGGCGCTGGAGCCGAGGTGATGCGCGCCGTCGCCGCGCGGCGGCCGCGGGCCGTCGCCTATGTCGCCTGCGACCCGGCCACGCTCGCGCGCGACCTGCGGACGGCCGCAGGGCTCGGCTACGTCACGAGTGCCGTGCGCGCCTTCGACCTGTTCCCCATGACCCATCACGTGGAATGCCTCGCGCTGCTCGAGCCCGCCGACGCAGGGTGGTAGAGATACCGCCCGGGCAGGGGTCTGCCGGATCCCGACCGGGCGCTAGCGTTGCTGGGTGAGTTCCTCCGCAACCCGCCGACGTCCGGAGCCGAAGTGCCCGGTGCGTCCCGGTGAGCCGTGCACGCTGTGCCAGTTGAGCGTCACCGGACCGCATGACTGCCCGATCGTGTACTTGGCCCTGGGTGACGACGAACTGCGCGCGGCGTGGGCCGAGCAGCGGAGGGCCCAACGAGAGGTCTGAACATCACGTCCGGCAGCGTGGGGTCGGATAGCCTGCACTGTGCAGGGGTGCGATATTGTTTCGACATCAAGATAGTTTGGGCCGATCAGGAGGATCGATGAGCATCGACAGCTACCGAGCGAAGGCCGACCTCGCTGTCGGTGACGCCACCTACGAGATCTTCCGAGTCGATGCCGTCGAAGGCGCCTCGACCCTGCCGTTCAGCCTCAA
>CAYUWV010000013.1:0-24863 GCA_964448385.1 uncultured Propionibacteriaceae bacterium
GATGGCTGCGGTGTATCAGGAGTACAGCCGGGACCGGATCGGGTTCTTCTTCGGCTTGTCAGGTGGCCAGTTGGGAATCCTGGTGGCGGCGGCGACACCGGCGTTGTGGGCGTTCAACACCCGGGCTTGGGGGTTGTTGGCGGCGTTCGCCGGGGTGTGGGTGCTGGTGTTGGTGCTGGTCGCCGTCCCGGTTCATGGCCGATCGGCGACCGGCTGGCTGCTCGCTGCGACCGCCTACGCGGCCGGCACCTTGCTGCGGTGGACCCGGTGGCGGGCGAACGCGGCGGTCGGGAAGCCGGGCGAGCTGGGTGAGCCGGACCTGCCCGGTGTGCTCGCCGGCCTCGCGATCCACGACGGACCCCCGCAAGGCCCGACCAACACCCGGGTGGCGATCATCCAGGACCATGCATCGCGAACGTGGGCGGCGACCGCGGCGATCACCCATCCGGGTCTGGCTTTGGCCGACGCCGGCGAGCGGGACAGCCAGGGGCGTGGGTTGGCGGCCCTGCTGAACGGTTGTGCCCGCACCGAGCTGGTGTCGGAAGTGTTGTTCCTGATCCGGTCGGTGCCCGATGACGGCGCGGAACGGCAGCAGTGGCTGAACAGCCACCAACCGGCCACCGCACCCGCCCTGGCCAAGGTGGTGAACACCCAGCTGGCTGCCACCTTGTCGCAGGCCAGCGTCCGCACCGAGGCGTTCGTGACGATCGTCGTCCCGGAGGCCAGGCTGGCCCGGGAGGCGAAAGAGTTCGGCCGCGGCGTCGACGGCCGGGCCCGGGCGATGACCATGCTGATGGCCGAGGTTGAGGGCCATCTGCGGACCGGGTTGCGGATCACCGGCGTGGACTGGTTGACCTCGCCGCAGTTGGCGGTGGCGGTCCGGTCCGGGTTCGCCCCGGCCGACCGGGCCGGCATCATCGCCGCCCAGGCCGAGCAGGCCACCAACCCTGCGGTGAACGCCGACGTTCCCTGGTCGCAGGCCGGCCCGTCCGGCGCCGACCTGGTCGTCCGCCATTACACCCATGACGCCTGGCAGTCGATTGCGGCGACGATCAAGCTGCCGGCGAAGGGGGCGGTGATCGGCGCCCTGGCACCGGTGCTGACCCCAACCGAGCCGGGGGAGCGGCGCTCGATGGTGGCGGTGTTCCCGATCCTTCCGCAGTCGCAGGCCGACCGGCAGACCCAAAGTGCCGAGTGGGCGGCCGACATGGGAGAAACGGTGCGCGGCAAGATCGGCATGCGCACCCGGGCGAAGGACGCCACCAACCTGTCCCGGACCCGCGGGTTGGACGCCAAACTTGCCTCCGGGAACGCGCTGGTCCGCCCGTATGCGGTGGCCTGCGTCACGGTGCCGTCGTCGTTGCGGATCAACGAGTTCGGCCGCCGCCTGGACGCGTCGATCCGGCGGGCCGGGTTCGCCCCGCTGCGGCTCGACCTGGCCCAGGATGCCGGGTTCGTTGCCGCCACCATCCCGGTCGGGGTCGGCCTTGACCGGGCGGTGGAGGGCCAGTGATGGCCACCACGAAAAGTAGGGCCGGACGGGACGTGACCCGGCTGCTCGCCGATTTCGGTCACGACCTGCCGCTGCAACCCACACCGGCCAAACCCGTCCGGGAGGCGCGGCTGTTCCAGCCGGTCGCCAAGCGGGGCCGGCGGCGGGCGTTGCGGGGTTGGTCGCCGGCAGCAGCCCCGGTCAGCGTGTGGCGGATGACGTCGGATCAGGCGCCGGTGTTGTGGCCGTTGGTGACCTCACCGGGGCTGCCGCCGCGCGGCGCGCAGATGGGCATCGACTTCTTCTCCCGCGCCTCCTTCTACGCCGACCCCAACGGCTGGGTCCTCGACCCGACCATTCCGGTGTCGAACCCGAACATGTTCACCTTCGGCAAACCCGGCATGGGCAAGTCGGCCACCGCGAAAGGGTTTGTGCTGCGGATGCTCGGCTTCGGGTATCGCGCGCTGATCCTGGGCGACCCCAAGGACGAATACGAACCGCTGTGCCGGGCCCTGGGGGTGGAACCGATCGCGATCGGGCAAGGGTTGGCGGCCCGGATCAACCCGCTCGCGTTCGGGCCGCTCGGCCAGGGCTGGGATGCGCTCAGCCGGGCCGAGACGACCCGCAGGGCGGCGATCGTGTTCGCCCGCTGGCTGACCCTGATCCGCGGCCTGGTCGGCTCGCAGAAGGTCGGGGAACGGCCGGTGCCGTTCGGCCCCACCGAAGAAACCGCCGTCGATGCGGCCTTGAAAATGCTGACCGGCCACCACGACGCCCACACCCGGCTCACCGAAACCACCATCCCGCAGTTGTGGCATCTGCTCGATGAACCCCCACCGGAGCTGGTCAGCACCTGCCGGTATGCGTCGGCCCGGCACCTGCTGGATGAAACCCGGCTGCTGCGCGACGCCCTCGGCCAGCTGGTCAGCGGCACCCTGAAGGGCCTGTTCGACACCCACACCACCATCAACCTCGACTGGACCGCCCCCATCCAATCGCTGTCCCTGTCCAGGTTGGAAGGGCTCGGCGATGAGGCGGTCGGCATGGCCCTGTTGTGCCTCAACTCGTGGGGTCGGGCGATGCGGGAGGTCGCCGCCCCCGGCGATATGCGGATCGTGGTCCGCGACGAATCCTGGAAGCAGCTCCGGCTCGGCGTCGACGCGGTCAAGTCCTTCGACGCCGACCTGCGGCTGTCGCGCCGCGACGGTGACATCCAGTTCGCGCTCGCCCACAAACCATCCGACCTGGTGAGCGTGGGGGATGCCGGGTCGCAGGCGGCGATGATCGCCCGCGACATGCTCCATTTGGCCGACACGAAGATCCTGCACGGCCAGGATCAGGCGGTCGCCGACGAACTCCAAACCCTGCTGGGCTTGTCCGACATTGCCGTGCACCTGGTCACCGACTGGTGCCGACAAGCCCCCGGGCGGGCGTTGTGGATTGTCGGCGAGCACATGTTCAAGGTCCAAACGATCCTGCACCCGGCCGAGCAGCAGCTCACCTGGACCAACACCAGCCTCGAACAGGCCAGGTGACCTAACACCATGAAGTGGACCGCCGGTGTTCTCACCATCCTGCTGATCGTGTTCCTGGCTGTGCCGGTCGGGATCCTCACCATGGGTGCCCTGGTGGCGGCACCGGCGGTCGCCTACCAGATCGAACTCGACCCGTGCTCCGCCTACACCCACGGCGACACCACCGCCGCCGCCCTCCTCGCCGACTTCGAACTGCCCAAGCCCGGCACCCCGCGGGCGCAGTCGCTGCACTCTCCGGCGCAAACCATCCCGGCCCGCATCAAAAGCCTCTACGTGGCGGCCGCCGCCAAGTACAAGGTGGCCTGGCAGTTACTGGCCGGTATCGGGATGGCTGAGACCCGGCACGGCCGTAACAACCGCACCTCCAGCGCCGGCGCCCAGGGGTTGATGCAGTTCATGCCCGGCACCTTCTCGATGTACGGGGTGGACGGGGACGGCGACGGCCGCCGCGACATTCACAACGACGCCGACAGCATCTTCTCCGCCGCCCGCTACCTGGTCGCCTCCGGGGTTCGCACCGGTGCGGCCGGCGTGATCAAAGCCTTGTGGGCGTACAACCGGTCGATCAGCTACCGCAACGACGTCTTGTTCTACGCCTGGGCGTATGCCGGGCAGGGCCGGATCGTGCAAGCCGGCGAAGGCCTCGAGGACTGCATCCCGTTGGAGGGCGGCCCGATCCCCGGGTTCCCCGACGATTGCCCCCCGTCCGGGTCGGCTGCTGAACGCGGGCTGAAACCGGCCGCCAAGTACGGGTTGCGCTGTGTGAAGGCGGCGTTCCCGCAGATCACGTCGATGGGTGGGGTCGGGTCGAGACCGATCGGCACCTCCGATCATCCCCGCGGGCTGGCCGTCGACTTCATGATCCCCAAATGGTCGACCGCCGGCGGCAACGCGTTCGGCTGGCGGGTCGCCCGCTGGGTGCAGGCCAACGCGAAACGGCTCCACGTCACATACATCATCTGGGACGTCCAGAAATGGAACCCGTCGGTGTCCAGCGCCTGGCGTCCCTACCGGCATCCGCTCGGCAACAGCAACCCCACCCTCGCCCACCGCGACCACGTCCACGTCTCCTTCCTTGGCTGAAAGGACCCGTCATGCTGCAAACCGACCGCAACAAAGACCCGTACCCGCTGACCTGGGAAATCCCCGTCGCCGTCCTCACCGGCCTGCTGCTGGTGCTGCTGATCGGCACCCACGTCGGCCGCGGTGTCGCCTGCCTGCTGACCGGCCACGGTTGGACCTGGCCGGTGTCGGCGCAGCTGTTCACCAGCCTCCCCGGTGTCCTGTCCGGGAACGCGTCCGCCGGCCTCCGCCGGCCGGTCACGGTCGCCGCGCCGCTGCTGTGGGGCTGCCTGATCGTGGTCGAGGTGGTGCTGCTGACCGCCGCCGGGATCGGCGCCTCCTGGGTGCTGCGCCGCTGGGGGCCCGGCCGGATGAAAGGCATGGCGTCACCGGCCGACGCCGAAGCGATCCTCGGTCTGTCCCGGCTCCGCAAGGTCGCCCCGATCATCCGCCCCGACCTGACCGGAGGCCGCCATGGCTGACCAGCTCGACTACACCGCCGACGCCGCCGGCACCCCACGCGACCTGCAGGCCGCCTACGACGGTCTGACCGGCTGGTGCGAGCAGCGCGCCGACGAGCTGACCGTCAACGACGTCGACGGCGCCGCCCGGATCCGGGCCTTGCCCCGGCAGGTGTTCGACACCCTCCTCAACCAGCACACCATCCCCACCCTGCCCCGGCTGTATCCGCTGCTCGCTGAGGCGGTCGCCCAGCTCGGCCACGCCTGGGACGACACCACCGGCACCGTCCAACCCCTCACCGCACCACCCACCGCGGCGGTCGGTGACCCGGCCGACCCGGGGCAGGGGGAGTACGGCTGGTTCCTGACCGGCGACGAGCTGGCAGCAACCCGGCACAAGCTGGCCCAGATCAGCCGCCGCGCCACCGCGAAAGGGTTCACCGGCCAGCTGGACATCACCGCCGAACCGGCGGCCCGGACGTGGACGCCGGCACCCGGCGCCCCACCGGTCACCGTCCACGGCTTCGAGGTGACCATCACCGGGCAACCGCCGTCCTACGAGGGGTGGCGGTTCCTGGCGGCCGTCGACAACGTCGCCGGGCAGCCGATCCTGCGCTACCCGCCCGGCACCGAGGAAGCCGACCAGGTTCCCAACGACGAGGTGCGGCCCGGCGTCTGTGACCACTGCCACACCGTCCGGGACCGCACCCGCACCCTGCTGGTCCGCCACGACGACACCGGCGAACTCAAACAGGTCGGGTCGACCTGCCTCAAAGACTTCCTCGGCTGGCAGGCGATGCCAGTGTTCCTCGACACCGACACGGTCCGCGACCAACTGGAGCGCGGGGCCGGCCGTTCGCAGACGGGGCCGTGGGAGTTGACCGGGGTGCTCGCCTACAGCTGGGCGATCATCGCCGAACACGGCTGGGTGCCAGCCTCGGCCGGCCTCCACCGCACCCCGACCCGTGACCTGGTCACCACGGTGCTGCTGAACCAGCGCGGCGCCACAGACATCCTTCACAGCATCCGCCCCCGGCTTCCCGACGCGGCGGCCATGGCCGCCCGGATCATCAGCGACCTCACCGATCAGCTGGCCGGCGAAACGTCCGGTTACGGCGGCAACCTGAAAGCTCTCCTGGCCGCCGGCATCGTGCCGGTCAAACAACTCGGCCTGGCCGTGTCGGCCGTCCACGCCTGGGAACGCTCCACCACCCCTCAGGCGGCAGCTGAGCCGGCCGCCCCCCGGGTGCTGCACCATGCCGGGACGGTCGGGGAGAAGATCACCGTCACCGGCACGGTGACCACGCTGGCGCACCTGCCCGGCTACCAGTGGAACTCGCCGACGCAACGGCTGATCGTCATCGACTGCGGCGACGCGATCGCCAAAACCATCACCACCGCCGGCTGGTCCACCAGTGTCGGCCGCGGCGACACCGTCACCCTGACCGGCACCGTGAAAGCCCACGACCACTACCGAGACGTCCCCCAAACCGTCCTGACCCGCTGCACGCTCACCGACCACACCCCGGCCGCGGCGACACCCGCACAGCCGATCGACCCGGCCCTCCCAGCCGACGCCGCCGTCACCCGATCGCCGGCGCCGTTGGCCGTGGTGGAGGCGCCGATTATTACGCCGGAATATTCCGCGACCCAGGACGGCGCCGCTGAGGGGGAGGTGGAGCCGGTGACGCCGCGGTGGGAGACGGTCACGTCGGGGCCGCCGCAGTCCCGGTTTCGCGAGGATGCGCTGGCGGCTGTGCAGGCGCCGCACACGGCCCTGACCCTCTTCTAACCCCACCCCGAAAGGAACCGACCACCCATGACCAGTTCTGTCACCGGCAGCAGCGACCAGTACGCCGCCACCGCCACCCCCGACCAGTCGGTCGAAACCCTCGACGGGGTCGCCGCGCTCACCCACCTGCTGTGGGAGCGGGGCCAGCTCACCTTCGGCCAGGTCGAAGCCGTTCCCGCAGCCGCCCTGGCCGCCCTCTACAGCGACCTGGTCGCCCCCGCCCTGGCCGCGCTCGAGGAGCAGGTCCGCCGCCGGATCGACGACGCCGGCCACCCCCGCTGGGAGACCGTCACCACCGCCCACGCCGACCCGCCGGCCGAACCGCCGCCCCCCTTCGCCGCCGACCCACCGGACCGGTCACCGGCCCGCTAACTCCAGCCCTCGCATCGCCCTCACCCATCCGACCGAAAGGAACCCTGATGCGCCCCTCCCGTTTCGAAACCCTGCTCGGCGGCCGTGTGCCGCGCCCCCACCACCGCCGGCCACGGCCCGACCTGGCCTGGTGCCCCGCCCGGACCGGTGAGGTGCTACGGCGCCTCCTCGACATCCCACCCGCCGACCCCACCGAAGGAGGCCGGCCATGAATGATCCGATCAGTAAGATCTCGCTCCGATCGTTCGGCGACGTGGTCGACCTGGTGCCCTACGCGCTCGGCTTCGACCCGGCCGACTCGTTGGTGGTGCTCCTCACCGACACCCGCGGCCGGCTTGTCATCACCGCCCGCATGGACCTGGATGATGCCCGCCCGCCCGGCAACCTCGAACACCTCCTCGACGGAATGTGGCGGCAGGTACCCGACGGCTCCGGCATCATCGTCGCCTACACCAGCGACCGGTACGACGGCTGGGACCTCACCCACCGGGCCGTCGCCCACCAGCCGGCCATGATCGCCCAAGGGCTCGTCGACGGCGACACCTGGTACACCCCCGACGGGGACACCGGCCGCTTCGACCGGTACAGCCGGGTCGCCGCCGGCGCCACCTACGCCGGACTCTCCAAGGCCGCCTCCCGCGACGACCTGGTCGCCGGACTCACCCCCCGCCCCGACAGCCCCGACCTGGACGCCCACCTGACCACGATCGTCGCCCAGCTGCCCAGGGCCAACCAGACCGCCGACCTGGCCACCGCCACCACCACCGTGCTGAACGCCACCCTCGGCGCCAGCACGCTCACCGACGTGGATGCGCTCACCCTGGCGGCGCTCGCTCACCATCCCGCCGCCCGCGACACCGCGCTGCTCACCATCACCCGCGACAACGCCGACGATCATGCCCGGCTGTGGCGGATGGTGGTCGCCCGCAGCCCCGAATCGGTCGCCGCCCCACCGCTGTTCCTGGCCGGCATGGCCGCCTGGATCAGCGGCGACGGCGCCTCCGCCAACATCGCCCACGACCTGGCCGTCACCTACACCCCCGACGGCATGCCGACCCCGGTCGCCATCCTGGCCACCCTCAACGCAACCGTCACCCCACCCACGGCGTGGGACGAGTTGCGCGCCGACGGGCTCACCGAAGCCCACCCGGCCATCCGGCAGGCCGCCCTTGGCACCCCCGCCCCCACCTGGGAAACCGTCACCCCACCCGACCCGGGCCGGCACCGCCCCGAGCCACCCAGCACCACCCCGCCCCCTGCCCCCGGCCCCGGCATCGGCTTCTGAACGAAAGGCACCCTCACCGATCATGATCGCCACCCTCGCCGCGGCGTCCGCCTTCTACGCCGACGACCAGGTGCTGCTGTTCCACGGAGATTGGCGGGAGCTGATCGGGGACCTGCACGCCGACCTGATCGTCACCGACCCGCCGTATGGGGAAACCTCCCTGAAGTGGGATCGGTGGCTGCCGGGCTGGCCCGGTCAGGCGGCCGCCCATGCCGAGGCGATGTGGTGCTTCGGGTCCATGCGCATGTTCCTCACCCATGGCGGCGAGTTCACCTCCTGGCGGCTCTCCCAAGATGTGGTGTGGGAGAAGCACAACGGCTCCGGATTTCACGCCGACCGGTTCAAACGGGTCCACGAACACGCCCTGCACTGGTACCAGGGACGGTGGTCCGACCGGTACCACCAGCCACCCACCACCGCCGACGCCACCCGGCGGACGGTGCGCCGCAGGACCCGGCCCACCCACACCGGGCAGATCGACGCGGCCCGCTACACCTCCGACGAGGGCGGACCCAGGCTGGCCCGGTCGGTGCTGCGGGCCGCGTCCCGGCATGGGAAGGCCGTCAACGAAGCCGAGAAGCCAGTCGCGGTGTGTGAGTTGCTGATCCGCTACGGCTGCCCACCCGGCGGGCTGGTGATTGACCTGTTCGCCGGCTCCGGCACCACCGGGGTCGCGGCGAAACTCGCCGGCTGCCGGGCGGTGCTGTTCGAGCAACGCGAAGACCAATGCGAGAAAGCTGCCCGCCGCCTCGCCCAAGACACCCTGACCCTCGCCGAAGGAGCCTAACCATGCCCACCCTCAAGACGTCGTTCGACCCCACCCAGGTCGGCTGGCGGATCGGTGACAGCCACGAACCGCGCGCCGGACAGTTGTGGTGCCCATGGGACCGCACCGCCGGCGTGATCGGCCCTCAAGGCTCCGGCAAAACCCTCGACCTGCTCACCCCAGCGCTGCTCGCCGCACCCGGCGCCGCCCTGGTCACGCTCACCAAAACCGACGACCTGCTGCTGTCGATCACCGCCCGGCAGGCCGGCGACCGGCCGGCGGTGGTGCTGGACCCGTTCAGCCAAGCCCCCGGCCTACCCGAACTAGTGTGGGATCCGGTCGCCGGCTGTGACGACCCGATCGTCGCCGAACGCCGCGCCAAAGCGTTCACCGCCGGCACCATCAAAGCCACCAGCCAAGGCTCCGGCGATGCCGCCGCCCGCTTCTACGCCGCCGAAGCCGCCAAAGTCCTCCAGTGCTACCTGCACGCAGCCGCCCTCACCGGCCAAGACCTCGACGCCATGCTGCGCTGGGTGGCGAACCCGCGCGCCACCCACGAACCCGCAGAAATCCTGCTCAACCACCCCACCGCCGCCCACTTCTGGCACGGCCTCCTCCAAGGCGCGTTGACCGGCGACGACCGCACCTCCGGCAACACCATCACCACCGTCCAACAAGCCCTGTCGCTGTTCTTCCAACCCGGCATCCGCAACCGGTGCGTGCCCGGCCCGGGCCGGCCCGCCACCAACATCGCCCAGATCATCCGCGACCGCGGCACCTTCTACCTGCTCGGACGCGAAGACCCCTACGCCTCCGCCTCGCCGCTGATGACCGCCCTGGCCGAACACATCCTCGATGTGGCCTTGCGCTTGGCCAACGACAGCCCCCACGGCCGACTCTGCCCGCCCATGCTGGCCTGCCTCGACGAACTCCCCTCCACCGCCCCGCTCCCCACCCTGCGGACCCGGATGGCCAACGAACGCGCCCTCGGCATCAGCTTCATTTACGCCGCCCAAACGTGGCGGCAGCTTGCCTCGATCTTCGGCGACGCCGAAGCCCGCGCCCTGTTCGGGCTCACCAATGTGCTGGTGATGTTCGGCGGCTCCAAAGACGTCGGCTTCAACAAGGAAGTGTCCGACCTGGTCGGCACCGTCAGGGTGACCCGCACCAACTGGCAACTCGGCTCCTCCATGGGCCGCTCCGCACACGGCGAAGACATGCTGATCCTGCGCCCCGAAGAAGTCCGCCAACTCCCCGAAAAGCACGCCCTGGTCGTCGCCGAGAACGCCAAACCGATCATCGCCCGGCTCACCCGCTGCATCGACGGCCGGACCGGCCGCCACCTCCTCGACCAGCAAACCGACCTGCGTCGCCGTCTCCAGGCCGGCCGTAGCAGCACCATCAGCGCCGACGCCCGCACCGTTGCCGCGCTCGCCCACGCCCGCAGCAGCGGCCTCACCGAGGAGCAGCCGTGACCAACCCGATCACCCCCGAGCCGATGCTGTGGCCGTTCCCGCCCGCCGACACCCCCCACCTGGTCGAGGCATACAACAAGCTGTTCCTGGCCGCCAACGGTTCGCCCACCGAAAAGCTCGAAGTCGGCAACCCTGCCCTCCTCCAACGACCCTGGGATCCTGCCACCTGCCACGACCCGGCGCTGCGCGCCGAAGTCTGGGCCTGGCTCGAAGCAGTCGTGTCCTGGATCAACCACGACTACGTCTGGGACCACACCGTCGGCATGATCCCGCCCTGCTGGCCCCACCACCCGCACTTGGTCCACGAAATCGCCGTCCTCGCCGACGGCCGCCGCCGCGCCGGCATCGACGCCACCAGCAACTCCCTGGAGGATTGGCACCGCCACTGCCTACCCTCCTTCTTCGACCGGCTCCGCGGCCGCATCAAGAACGGCTGCGACGAACAACACGCCAAATGGCCCGCACAGTCCCGCTACACGACCCGCCACCTCGCCACCACCCCCACCCAAGCCCGGGACGCCGCCTACAAGGCCGACATCGCCACCTGCACCCCACCACCAGCCTCGGCGGGCGAGGACACCGCTCCGGAGCCCGTGAGGCCGGCCCTGCGCGTCATCCACGACGGCGATGATCGGATCAACCCCGATACCGGCGAAGTGTGGTGACGCGCTGCGCGACAAGCCCGATGCGGCAGAACGGCGAGGGGTGAGTGCCCTAGTGCATCGGGCCTGCGAGCGCGTGGGTTCGTGCCGCTGCAACTACCCTCTGTGGCAAGTCGCCCATCACCCTTGCCATTCCTCGGCACTGAATGCTGCCACCGACTGTGCTCAAGGGGTGATGGGCGTCAGGCTGCGCTCGACGCGCCAGCTAGGACCAGCCCGATCCAGACGCCGAGGATGAGCCAGGGTCCGTAGGGGAGGGGGCCGGTGGTGCGGTGGGCGGTGTGCCATGCCCAGGCGGTGATGGAGCCGATGAGGAGGGCGGGCATGAGCAGGGTGAGGTTGATGGGGGTGATGGTCCAGCCGATGAGGGCGGCGAGTTTGACGTCGCCTATGCCGATGCCGCCGCGGGTGGCCCAGTGAAGTGCGGCGAACAGGCCGCCGGCGAGGACCGCGCCGAGCAGGCCGCTGGCGAGGATCTGAGGCGTTTTGAGGATGCTAGCGGCTGTCAGGGTGGCTAGGACGGTGAGGGTGGCTGTGGCGGCGAGGGTGCGGTTGGGGAGGCGCATCACGTCGAGGTCGACGGCGGCCAGCCAGCCGCCGGTCGCGACGAGTGGTGCGGCGGGCAGGAACAGGGCCGGGTGGGGGTGGAGGGTGGCGGCGGTCGCCACGCTGGCCGCGGCGGTCACGGTCACCCAGAGCACCCACCAGCGTGCCCCGGGCTGCTGCTGGCGGGGTTGGTCGTCGTCGCGACGGTAGGTGAGCGGTTGCAGGGTGCGGACTGCTATCCAGCCGGCCGGGAGGGCGGTCAGGGCGGCGGTCAGGGCGGCGAGTGCGGGGGTCACGGGGTGGGGTCCTGCCTTTCTGGTGTTGATTGTGCCGTTACCGGCTGACACCGCGGTCGGGGCGTTGCGTGGGGCCTGTGGGGTCGGTGGCCCGGTGGCGGTGGAGTTCGGGGGCGGTGACGGTTTCGTAGTGGCCGTCGGCGGTCACCCGGCCGGCTGCTGGTGCGGTGTTCTTCTTGGCCTGTTGGGCGGTGGCGGCGAGGGCTTGGTCGATGGCGCGGCGCGGGTTCTGGTTGTGGGCCTTCACCATGGCGGCGAGGGCGGAGCGGACGATCACTGCCGGTTGCCGGGTGGTGGTGGCGATGTGTTCGGCGCCGGCGGTCCAGGCGCTGGGTGGTTGCGCGGCGAGGATTCGGACGGCGTCGAGGATGGCTGCGGCGTCGCTGCTGCTGGTGAGGCGGTGGTCGATCAGGGTGTGGGCGAGCGGCTGGGCGGTCGCCAGGGCGGCTTGGAGTTGTTCGGTGTGGCCGTCGGCGATCAGGCTGGCCGGGTCGGCGCCGTCGGGTAGGGGGGCGTAGGTGGGGTTGAGGTTGTAGAGGGCGAGTAGCCAGAAGTCGCGTTCGGCGGCTTTACGGCCGGCCGGATCGGCGTCGGTGGCCACGACTGGTTGCACCGGGTGGGCGGCGAGTTGCGCCACTTGGGGTTCGGTGAGGCTGGTGCCCAACGGGGCGACGCCAACCTGCCGGCCGTCGGTGGCGAGGGTGACGGCGATCGCGTCCATGGGTCCTTCGACGATCACAGGGGTGGCGGTGCCGGCCAGGTCGCCGGCGACGAAGAGTTGGTCACCTTTGACGAACAGGGGCGTTTCGCCGGTGTTCAGGTACTTGGGGCCCTTGTTGTCGGTGTCGCCGGCGTCGGGGTGGCGGCGGCCCACGAACCCGAGCACCCGGCCTTGGTGGCGGATCGGGAAGACGGCCCGGTCCCGGAACCGGTCATAGATGCGGCCGGTTTGGGAGATGCCGACGAGTCCGGACAGGACCAGGTCGGTGTCGGACACGCCGCGGCGTTTGAGGTGGGTGGTGAGCGCAGTCCAGGTGTCGGGGGCGTAGCCGGGTTGTAGGTGGGGGTGGCCGGTCAGGTCGGTGCCGAAGCGTCCGGCCAGGTAGGGGCGGGCCCAGCTGCCGGGCAGGCAGTGGGCGTAGAAGTCGGCGGCCATCTGGTTGATCTGGGCGATCCGGTCGACGTCGACGGGCATGCCCCGCCACACGTCGGCGCGGCGGAGTTGTTCGCGGACCTGGGCGTCGGTCGGTTCCGGCGCCCCCATGGTGGAGCGCAGCAGCGCCTGCACGGCGAGGATCTGGTCGTCGTCGGCGATCAGGTCCTCTTCCTGGACGACCCTCGGCTCGACAGGCTCGCCGGCCGGTGCGGGGATGTCCACCGGTTCGGCCGGGTTCATCTGGACCTGGTGGGTGTCGGAGGGTTCCCAACCGTCGTAGAGGTCGTCGGGGGCCGGGTTTTCGACGTCCTCGAGGTCGATGTCGAGGACGTCCTCGAGGTCGGTGAGCAGCGACAGCCGCCACACCCAGGCTTGCCCGATGTCGGCATGCCCGTCGGCGCCGGCCCGGCCGGCTTCGGTGGTGAGCTGGTCGAGGGTCCAGCCGCGTTGCAGGCCGCGTTCCATCGTGGCCACGAGCGCCGGCCACCAGGTGGAGCCCTGCAACTGTGTGGCGCGTTCGGCGCCGACAAGGTCGGCGAATGTGTCCAGCCAGGCGGCGGTGAGGTGCTGGTCGCCGGCCACGGCTTCGGCGACGGCGGGGGACAGGTGCCGGGCGAGCCGCCACCACAGCGCGGCGGCGGCGTGATCGTCGGGCAACGGCCCTTGGGCGGCGGCGGCGTCGAGGAGGTGGCGGGCGTTGATGCCGGCGCCGGCGAGCTGCGACAGCCGGGCGGCCAGGGTGGGCGCGTAGGGGTCGGTGAGCAGGTCCGGGTTGAGTTGGTGGAGGACGGGCCGCCAGGTGCCCCAGGCGGCGGTTTGGCTGTCGGTGAGCCGGCGTTGCAGCTGACGCTGCCAGCGGGCTTCGGCGGTGCCGGGCTGCCGGTCCCCGAGCGGTCGTAGGTCGGTGTCGGGGACGGCCATGGCGGAGCGCCATACGGTGACGTCGGCGATCAGGTCGGCGGTAGGTCGGGCGGTCAACCCGGCCACCCAGGCGGGTGCCGGTCCGGTGACGGCGTTGTGATGGACCTGCCCGGCGAGGGTGTCGACCAGCTGGGCGCGGGCGGTCAGGTACGGCCCCCACATCGGATGATCAGCCAACGTCTGCGGGACGGGGGTGAGCCACGGCAACGGACCGGGCTGGTTGTCGTGGTGGCGCAGCGCCGTCGCGATCCGCCAGGCGATCACCGAGCACGGGTCCTGCGCGGCCAGCACCGGCTGCTCAACCGCCTGGGCGAGAGCGGTGTAGGGGTCGAGGCCGTGGGCGTGAGCGAGGAGCAGCTGCGCCCGCAGCGCCGGCCAGCGTTCCGCGCTGGTGATGTCGGGCAGCACCTGTTCCACCAATGCCTGAATCTCGGCGGTGGCGTGCTCGCCGGCGGTGTGGTGGGCGGCGAAGGTGACCGCGTCGGCGTAGCGGGCGGTTGCGTTCGCCAGCCGGGTGGCCGGGTCGGCGGCCTGGCGGAGGCTGGTGGTGGCCGAGAGGGGCGATTCGTCGCGGGCCAGGATTTGTTCCAGCACGTCGGTCGGGGTGAGCGGGTTGATCGTTTCGGGGCGGATGGTGGTGTGTTCGTTGCCGTCGCCGACGACGACCAGGTAGGCGTGGTTGGTGTTCCGGCCGCGGGTCAGCATCGTGTAGGCGTGCTGCCTCGATTCGTCGCCGGTGAGCAGGCCGTGCATGTGGTCGGCGGTGACGCCTTGGGCGGTGTGGGTGGTGCAGGCGTAACCCAACTCGACGTTGGCGGTGGTGTAGTCGGCGGGCAGCCGGACGTGGCGGCCGGTGTGGGTGTGCTGCACGTCCAACGCCCCGTCCCCGTGGACGGTGGTGATGGTCCACCGGTCGCCGTTCTTCACCCAGTCGCTGCTGGTGGACCGGAGCCGCCGGTTGTTCAGCCGGGTGATCACCACATCACCGGCTGAGGCGTGGTTGCCGTCGGCGAGGGCAACCTGCGGGCCGACGGGTTGCCCGGCCAGGGCTTCGAGGCGTTGGCTGCGGGCGCGTTGGTTGAGTTCGGCGACCAGGGTGCGGGTGGGGGCGAGCATGATCGCGTCGGCGCCGCCGTTGCGGTCGGCGGTCCAGGCGGCGAACAGGTCATCGACCATGGTGGTTTGGTCGCCGACGTGGATGCGGTGCTGGTCGAGGTAGAAGCCGAGCGCTTCACAATGCCCGTCGCGCAGCGCCAGCGACGCGGCCCCCTCGGCCCGGTCGGTGAACCGGACCAGCTCCGACAAGCGCAGCGCGCCGTGGGTGGCGTGGATATCGCGCAGCACACCGCCGGCGCCGATCGCGGCGAGTTGCTGGTCGTCGCCGACCAGCCGCACCGACGCCCCCCGGGCGAGGACATGCGTCACCACTGCATCGAGGGTGAGGGTGTCGGCCATGCCGGCCTCGTCGATGATGATCAGGCTGCCGGCGTCGATGTGCGCCATCCAGTCGGGGGTGTCGCCGTGCTGCAGCGACCAGGCCAGCTTGGCCAGCGTGTCGGTGTGACCGGCCAACTGTTCCCCGAGCGCGGCGGCCGCCGCCGCTGACGGCGCCAACCCGATCACGGTGCCACCAGCAGCGGTCCAGGCGCGGGAGAGGGCGTTCATGGCGGTTGTTTTGCCGGAGCCGGCCGGGGCGATCGCCAACTGCACCCGGGCCCCGGAGGTGGCCATCTCCCGCACCAACAACGCCTGCCCGGCGTTCAGGGTGAGCCCGTTTGCTGCGCATTCGAGCAACGCCACATCGACCGCGGTCGGGTCGATCCGACGCCCGTCGACCTGGCCGGCCGCCTCCACCAGGCGGGCTTCGGCGGCGAGGATCGGGGTGGAGGTGAACAGTTGCGACCCGGCGACGGTGTAGACCGACTCCCCGGTCGACCGCAGCAGCGGCGCCGGCTCGGCCGGTTCACCGGCGTCCCGGTGGGCGATCGCCACCGACCGGCCCAGGGCGGCGGCGACGAGCTGGTCGACGACCTGCGGCACCTCCCGGCCGGGCACGTTCGCCGCCCGCACCACCCGCAACGCTTCACCGCGGACATGCCAGTCCTGCCAGGTGGCCCGGTCGGTTTGGATCCGCCGCAGAATCCGGTGTGCGGTGGCGTCGATCCAGGCGTCGTCGCGTCGCGGACCGGCGGTTGCACCGGTCGGGTTGAGGGCGCGGCGGATCATCTGGTCGATGCCGTGCTGGCCGCCCAACACCTGCCGGGCCTGCGCTGCCCAGGTGGTGCGCTGCTGGTCGAGGCTGCGGGGTTCGTGTTTGGCGTCGCGGGTTTCCAGGGTGGCTTGCTGGGCGAGCGCGATCGCTTCGACCGGGGTGGGTGGCCGGTGATGGTCGGCCTGGAACTGGGCGGCGAGCCGGCGCCGGCGGTCCTCGATGGAGGCCCGCCTGGTCGACCAGCGCTCATTCAACGCCGGGTCGACACCGACGATTTCGCGGATCGGCCGCAGCCGCGGATCATCACCGGAGCGTTCGGCGAACGTCACCCCGATCGTTTCGGCCAGGTGGCGTTCCAGGGCGGTGTTGTAGGTTTCCGACGCCGCCACGATGGCTTTGAACAGCACCCGGCCGTCGATCGACAACCACTTCCCGTCCTTCGTTTGGACCTTGTTGGCGACCGCCACATGGGTGTGCAGATCCGGGTCACCGGCCCGCGAATCGCGGTGGGTGAACGCGGCGGCGATCAGCCCGTTCACCTCGACCTGCTGGACGCCGTTGCGGCCGGTGCGGGTGAACAACGCCTTGTCCTCAACGAACCGCAACGCCTCAGCGACGGCGGCGTTATGGGCCCGTTCGATAGCGGCCGCCAACGGCCGGTCGGCGACCGCCCACAGGGAGGAGACCGACTTCACCGGGGAGAAGGTGAGGTCGAACCCGGCCACCGCCGTGGTCTTCTGCCGTGACACGGTGGCCACGAACCCGTTCAACTCGCGCTCATCGAGCGGCTGACGTTGGTGCTGGGCGAGGAACATTTCCAACGCCACCTCGGTACGGATCCGGGCCCGGTCAGCGATCGCGACCGCAGCCCGGCGGGGCCGTCCGCGGTCGGTGTTCAGCTGGTCGAGGCGGCGGGCCACCTCGATCCGGAACGGGGACACATCGTCGGGGTAGACGCGGAACGGCTGACCCAGCCGGGCCACCGCTTCGGTGTCGACGACCCCCTTGCCGGCGGCGTCAGCAGCCTGTTTGCGTTCGGTGGCGAGCGGGTGCAGCCCGGCGCCGAACAGCAACTGCATCTGCTCCGCGGTGACCACATCGCCCCGCTGCAGACCCTCCAGTCCGGCCAGCCCGGACCCCACCCAGCAGCCCGGCGATTCGCCCTTCTCCGTGTAGTAGGACGACAGCCCCGTATGGCCGCGTTCGGTGGAGTCCATGCTCATCACCTGCCGGGTCAGGTAGTCATACCCCGACCCGGCCGTGATCCGGTGCAGGCTCATCGTCATACCTCCCTAACGCACAAACCGGGCACCGATCCGGACACTTTTCGGGCCAATCGGGCCAACGAATTTCGGGAAGTTTTCTGACCCCGCCAGGCATGGTGCTACCAAACGGCTGTGACTAGGGGTTTTGTCGGGGTGGGCGTGATGCAAGAGGTGTGTGCCACTTGAACGAGCTCAAAATCTGGGGGGCGCGTTGGGGTCTGGACGGGTGGCCGGGTCGCGTTCGAGGTGATGTCTGGGTGGTGGCGTGGTCTGCGTGGCGGGGTTTCGTCGGGTGGTGGTGTCCGAATCGGCTGGCTGCTGGTGCGTTAGGGGAGTAGGAGCACTTTCCAAACGAGACGGAGGCAGCCATGGCAGAGCAGGCGAGCAGGGTGACGGCACGGATCGCAGCCCTGGGGGCGGTGTCGGCGAAACAGCAGGAACGGATCGCCCGCGACAAGCGGATCGGGGAGGCCGCGGTCCGGCTGGGCACGGCGATCGGGAAACGGGACCAGGCGGTCGCCGACGCCGAGCTGGCGGCGGCCGCCGCGATCCGGGCCATGGTCGCCGAAGGGGTGCCGTTGGTCGAGGTGCCCGACTGGGTTGGTGATGTGATCAAGGTTGGTGAGGTGACCCGGCTGGCGAAGCTCGAGCCCGACCGGGACGCATCATGAGCTGGCGGGGTCGCTGGTTGGCGGCGCAGATCGCGCCGGTCGTGTTGTCGGTGGCGGTGTGGATTGTCACCGTCGCCGCGTGGCCGGCGGTAGCCGGGCTGATCGCGATCGCCGTGGTCGTGTTGACGGTGGTGTGGAACATGCCGGCCGGGTTGTGGTGGCGGCATGGTGTTAGGGCGCTGCCGGCTGCTGCGGCCGACCGGGTGTGGGAGGCGTTGGCTCCGGTCCGGTCGCTGCGCGGCCGCGGCCAGCCCCGGCTTCTGGTGGGCCGCTGGTCCACCGAACCGGTGGTGGTGAACGGCCGCGATCTGATCCTGTCCCGCAACCTGGCCGAGCAGGTCGCCGCCGGCCGGATCGCCGATCAGCAGCTGGCGGCGATCGTGTTGTCGGCGGCGGGCTGCGAACCGGTCACCTCCAGCAGGATGGTCGCCGGGATCACCGCGTTCTGCTGGCCGTGGCATCTGGCGATGCTGGTGATCGCCCCGGTCGGTGCCGGCGCCCGCCGGCTGCCGCTGGTCGGCATCGCCTGGAACATTCGCTGGCTGATCTTCGCCATCGCCATGGTCCAGTCGTGGCAGGCCGGACGGTGGCCGGCCCTGGTCATGGTGGCCATCCTCACCGTGCTGTCGGCGATTCATCCGTGGGCGGCCCGACGCTGGGCGGCCCGACAGGGCGAGCTGGGTGATGCCCGGGTGATCGCCGACGGCTACGGGCCGGTCCTGGCCGGCCTTCTGCGCGCGACCCGGCAGCCCAGCATGATCACCCTCGAGCGTGCCCACCGGTTGCAGGGCAGCACCCGATGACCGGCCCGGACTATTACGGCGTAATAACCGACCGGCCCGCGCCGGCTGGGTTGCGGGTGGTCTCCTACGGCGGCGGGGTGCAGTCGACGGCGTTGCTGGTGCTGGCCGCGCAACGCCGGTGCCGGCCGCCGAACCCGGCCACGGTGGCGATCGGGATCAGCCTGGACGAAATCCACCGGGCCAACACCAGACGGGTCGAACCCCACGAGCGGATCACCTATCCGCTGCTCGACGCGCGGCTGCGCCGCAGCGACTGCCTGCGGATCATCGCCGAGGCCGGCCTGCCGATCCCCGGCAAGTCGAGCTGCTTCTTCTGCCCACTCCACACCCCGGCCGCCTGGGCCGATCAGGCACGGGACGAACCCGCCCTGTTCGCCCGCTCCTGCCAGCTCGAGGAACTCCTCAACGCCCGCCGCGGCGAGTTGGGCAAGGATCCCGTGTTCTTGACCCGGTTCGCCACGCCGCTGGCCGAGGCGGTCGGCACCGGGCAGGACCTGCTGCCTTTCGATGACGGCGGCTGCGACTCAGGCTGGTGCATGACGTGACGGTGCGCCCGCCGATGCCGTACTACGGCGGCAAGCAACGCATCGCCGGGAAGATCGCCGCCCTGTTCGGTGAGCACGCCCACTATGTGGAGCCCTACGGCGGGTCGTTGTCGGTGCTGCTGGCCAAACCACCCTCGAAGATCGAAACCGTCAACGACCTCGACGGCGATCTGATGACGTTCTGGCGGGTGCTGCGCGACCGCACCGACGAGTTGCTGCGGGTCTGTGAGCTGACCCCGCACGCCCGCGCTGAGCGTCGGCTGGCGCAGCAACCCAAGGAGGGCCTGGACGAACTCGAGGTGGCCCGGCGGGTGTGGGTGCAACTCACCCAAGGCCGCGCCGGGATCCGCCGGCAGACCGGATGGCGGTTCTACCGGGACGCCGACGCGACCTGTTCGCCGATGGCCGGCTACATCGACGGCTACCGAACCCGGATCCCGCCGGCGGCGTGGCGGCTCCGGGATGTGCAACTCGAATGCCGCGACGCCCTGGAGGTGATCGCCGACTACGGCTCCTGCCCCTCGGTGCTGCTGTATGTAGACCCGCCCTACACCACCGACACCCGCGTCGGCCGCCGCTACCGCCACGAGGTCACCCTCGATCATCACCAGCTGCTGCTGGGGGCGCTCAAGAAGTGCCGGGCCACCGTGGTGCTGTCCGGCTACGACAACCCGCTCTACCGGCGCCAGCTCGGCGATTGGTGGGTGGAGATGATCCCAGCGTCCACCCAACAGGGAAGGTGGGCCGGCGGTCAGGCGCGCACCGAGCTGCTGTGGCTCAACCGTGAACCACCGAACACCCTGTTCAGCCTGACTGAGTTGGCGGACCCACGGGCCGGAGCCGATCCGCCGGGAAACTGATGACCGCCCCCGGATTATTACGGCGTAATAGGCGATCGGTGAAGCGGCTGAGTGGCGTTCTTCGGGGTTAGGCCCCGAGTTGGCGGTGTGGCGGTGGCGGGATGGGCCGGAGCCGATCCGCCGGTAGAAGGTCGACCTCGAGGTGGCCGTCGGCGGTCACCCAGGCGACCAGTCCGAGCCAGCCGACCCCGGCCTGTTCCCAGCGGGCCAACACCCCCGGCTGCCAGCTCTCGTCCACCTTCACCTCGACGTGGCGGCCGGCGGTGTCGTGCGGGTGGTCGCGGCGTCCGCCGAGTGGTCCGAAGTCGGATCGGGTGCGGCTGGACATGCTGTCGACCTTAGGAGCGGCCACCGACACCCCTGCGGGCGCGTCCGGGGGTGCTGGGACGGCCCCTGCCACCGCGTCGTTCCGCAGGGGTGGCAGGGGCCGTCAAGCTGTGGCCCGGGCTGGGTTAGGGGTTGGGTGGGGCGGCCAGGTCGTAGCCGCCGAGTGGGCTGCGGCCGGGCACGTGACGGCTACCGCCGTGGCCGCGGTCGGTGAGGATCGGTGCCCCGTCGACGGCGAAGCCGTCCGGGTAGTGCTCCTCGATCCAGGCGCGGATTCTCGGTGCACCTTTCGGGGTGTCGCGGAGACCGGCCAGTGTGGCGGGCAGCACCGGCAGCTCTCGCCAGCCGGGCAGGGCGTGGTCGTGCCAGGCTTCGACGGTGTTGTTCTCGGTGCCGATGTGGTGCCAGGAACAGCTCGGGCAGATCGCCTGGTACATCCACCTGCCGGGTAGCGGTTCTGGGTCGTTGCTGTGGTCGTGCTGGTCGGGGTAGTGACAGCGGCCTTCGGCGTTGTAGGGGTGGAGTTCGTGCCCGTTGAGCCGGGTGATCGGGTTGATGGCGGCGATCGCCCGGTGCCACATGTGGCTGTAGACGATGCAGCCGAACTCGCCGTGTTCGGCGATCCACCGGGCGTAGGCGGCGTCGAGGTCGTCGGGGGTGTGGTAGCTGGTGGTGTAGGCGAGCGGTGCCCGCCCCTCCCACGGCGTCGCGGCGACAGCGGCCTGGGCAAGTTCCGCGACGTCGAACAGCATTTCCTGGGTCATGACCGGCGCCCCCTGAGCCGGCCGGAGTCGATCCGGGCGGTGAAGATCACGCTGATCGGGTAGGAGGGACCGTCACCACCTCGGCGGGGCAGGAACTGGGCGAGCACGTCGTCGACGCTGCGTTTGACCGGCCCGTCCACCCAGCTGATCGCCAGATGCGCGGCGGCTTCACCCTTGCCGACGGTCAACTCGAACCGGGTCCGCGGGAACGCCACCGTCAGGGTGCGCCGGATGGCCGCGGTCGCCACCTCCGGTGACACCGTCGCTGTTGGGGTCGGCTGGTGGACCCAGCCGGGGACGGTGAAGCCGAGGAGTCCGCACAGGTGGGCTGCCTCCTCGGGATGGTGGGCCAGGTCGGCGATCACCACCGCGGTTTCAATCACCAGCTCGTCGCGGCCCAAAGCGTCCAAGCCCGTCCGCCCGACGCGCAGGCAGTCCTCGATCAGGGCGACCGTCGCCTCGTCGGCGTGGCCGGGGAAGCCGGCGTCGATGATCGCTTGCCGGATCACGTCGCGGTAGCCGCTCATCACGCCACCCGCCGATCCAGCGCGGGGCTGCTGATCTTGAACGTGTACAGCGACTGGCGGTCCGCCTTTCCTTGCGGGCAGGCGATCCGGGCGGTGCCGACCTGGCTGACCTTGGCCTGGTCGCGCAGCCCGGACTCGGCGATCGCCGCCTCCAACGCCTTCGCCCGCGGGTCGAACCGGCGACGGTCCCGGACCTCGGACTCAACCGAGAAGTCGGGCCCGGCACAGGTGCAGGTGGCGATCGGGTCACCAACCTCCTCCAGGAGGTGGACGGTGACGGTGATGGTGCTCATGGGGTGCTCCCTTCCAGGAGTGCGAGTGGCTGTGGGGGTCTCCACACCACCTAGCATATACAACGCACACGTTGTAAAGTAGGGCGGGAGGGAAGTTGTGGAGAAGTCGTTGAGAGGGAAGGGGTGACGGCACGTGAGAGGAATCAGGCGTAGAGGGGTGGGTGGGTTGAGGGCTGCCGTGGGGCGGGTCGGGGGAGGGCTGCCGCCGTGTTGGCGTGGTCGCCGTAGGCTCGGCGTCGTGACTGATGATGCAGCCTCGCCGGGGGACCACCCTTTGACGCGACCGCCGGGCGATGCGTGGCGGATCGTGGAAGTGACCGCCTACCTGGGCTTGTCGTCGGAGGGCACGGTGCGCGGTTACCTGTCCCGCGGGCAGATGCCGGCCGCCGACGGCCGCGACCGGTACGGGCCGTGGTGGCAGCCGGCCACGATCATCGACTGGCACGCCAGCCGGCCCCGGCCTGCTGGCCACGGCAAACCCCGCCGCACGAAGACCGGACCTGTCGGACCCACCGGGCAGGATGCAGCCAGCCACCACCACGAGAGGGACCAGCCATGAGCGATATCCGAAACCGGATCCACGCCGGACGTACCCTGACCCGTTTCACCGAGGCCGACGGCGAGGATGTGATCGGTTGGCCCGAGCTGGCCTACGAATCGATCCGGGCCATCAACCACCTCACTTCCGGCGCGGTGGTGCCGGCCCCGGTGTTGTACCAGGTGCTGGGCGAGCTGAAGGGGGTCGGGCATCTGCTGCCCCAAGCGCTCGACCAGCTCGGCGTCGGCCTCGAACGGTCCCTGACAGAGATCGACGGCGTCTACGACGACGCCCGCGACCCTGCCGACACTGTGACCCGGGCACGCCAGTTGCTCACCGACGCCGCGGCCGCCGCCTCGCAGCTCGGGGCACTCCTCGAGGAAGCCCAGGCCGTCATCGCCGCCCAGGGGTACGGCCGCACTGAGTCGCCGTCTGCTCCCGCGGGTGGGTGATGGACCCGGGGCCGTCCTCGCCCCGGGCCGCCGGCGGATGAGATGGCTGCCGGGGTCGGCTGCGGTGGTCACTATTACGCCGTAATAATCCGCCGCCTGGGCCCTGCCGGGTGGAGTGCTGTCCGAATCGGACCCCTCGCGATGCGTTAGGGAGTGTGAGGGGTGTGTGGCGATCGGCGCCATCCCCGGACAGGAGGGGTGTGGTGACGCAAAGTGTGGTCCCGGAGCGAGACCGGCCCGTGGTGCTGCTGGACCTGCTGATGAGGATCGAGGAACGGACGGCGGCTGGGGCGTCGGAGTGCGAGCTGGACTGGTTGAGGGACGAGTACTGCCGGCTCCGTGAGGAGTTGTGATGGCCCGACGCACCTACACGCCGGCGCAGCGGGAAGCGGCTGAGCAGGCTCGGGTCGACACCCTGGAGCGGATGCACCAACAGCTGACCGACAACATCGCCGTCCTCGACGGCAAGGACGCTTGGCAACGCTGGCTGACTGTCGCCTCCAAGTTGCACCGCTACAGCTTCAATAACGTGTTGTTGATGACCGTGCAGAACCCGGACGTGTCGCTGGTGGCCGGCTACCGGGCATGGCAGGCGCTCGGCCACCAGGTCCGCCGCGGCGAGAAGGCGTTGCAGATCCTCGGCCCCGTCACCCGCACCATGGAGCTGACCGACCGGTTCACCGGGCAGCCGATCCGCGACGACAACGGCCAGATCAAACGGGTCCGGCAGATGATCGGGGTTCGACCGGTGTCGGTGTTCGACGTGTCCCAGGTCGACCCGCCCCTGCCCGAACCACCCACCCCGCAACTCCTGCAGGGCGAGGCGCCGGCCGGGTTGTGGGAGGCGCTGGCCGACATTGTGACCAGCGAGGGCTACACGCTGAGCCGCGGCGATTGCGGCGACGCGAACGGCTGGACCAACTACAGCACCAAGGAGGTGCGGGTCCGGGCCGACGTCGATGACGCCCAGGCAGTCAAAACCCTCGCCCACGAACTTGGTCACGTCCTGCTGCCGCCTGAACCTGGCGCCGCCGGGCAGTGCCGGGGTTTGCGGGAAGTGGAGGCCGAATCGGTCGCCTACATGGTCACCCAGGCGCACGGCCTCGACTCCGGCCAGTACACGTTCTCCTACGTGGCCGGCTGGGCGTCGCAGGCCGCCACCGGCGACACCCCGCTGGAAGACATCGTGGCCACGACCGGGTCCCGGGTGATCGGGGCGGCCGACTCCATCCTGAAACGCACCCACCCGGTCGATGCCGAAACCGACCTGGTCGACGCCGTCGCTGCCACCGTCGGTGTCACCCCAGCCGCCGGCGGCCAGGTGCCGGCCGTGGAGCCGGTTTCCGTGGCCCGGCCGGTGTGGGAGACCGTCAGCTCCCCCAACGTCAACGGCCAGGACGAGGCGCTCCGCCGGCCGGTGGCCCTGGAGCCCCGCCGAGACACGGTCGGGGTCGGGCGATGAGCGGCCGGCCGCGCCAGCCCTGGCGCCACCCAGCGGGCTGCCGTCAGTGCACACCCGCCCAGCGCTCGGTTGGCTGATGGTCGCCGCGGCGCTGGCCGGCGCCATCGTCATCCTCGGCTGGCCCCAGCCGATCAAAGCAGTCGTCGACTCCGTGGCAGCCGTGGCTCGATTCTTCCTGACGCGGAAGTAGCCCACCGCACCGTCACCTTGGGGCCTCCCCGAAGCGCCGATTCGGTCAGGGGCGGAAGTCGTCGTGTTTCCGGACCGCGGAGAGCTCGATGATGCCGTCGGTGCGCATCCAGAAGTGCAGCCGTTTCGCCTGG
>CAYUWV010000014.1:0-2775 GCA_964448385.1 uncultured Propionibacteriaceae bacterium
AGCGCCCACCTCACCCCGCGGACGACGTCCGCCGACAGGTTGCGCAGGCTGGCGATCTGGCCGTCGGAGAGGCCATGGCGCTTGGCCGTCCGCAGCAGGTCAGGAGTCAGTTCGGGGGCGTGACGGACCAACTCGGCAACGTCATGGATCAGCAGCAGTTGATCGACGAACCACGGGTCGATCTTGGTGGCGGCATGCACCTGTTCGGCGCTCACGCCCAGCCGGAACGCCTTCATCACGTCGTTGAGCCGCCCGTCATGGGGCCGGGCCATCGACTGCAGCAACTCCTCGACGGTCTCCGGGATCGCGCCGGTGAAGTCGAAGACCGCCTTCGGATCCTCCAGCGACCGCAGCGCCTTGCCGAGGGCCTCGGTGAAGTTCCGTCCGATCGCCATCGCCTCGCCGACGGACTTCATATGGGTGGTGAGCGTGGAATCGGCCGTCGGGAACTTCTCGAAGGCGAACCGGGGGGCCTTGACGACCACGTAGTCCAGGGTCGGTTCGAACGAGGCCGGCGTCTCGGCGGTGATGTCGTTCGGGATCTCGTCGAGGGTGTAGCCGACCGCAACCTTGGCGGCGATCTTGGCGATCGGGAACCCGGTCGCCTTCGAAGCCAGCGCCGAGGAACGCGACACGCGAGGGTTCATCTCGATCACGATCATCCGGCCGTCGTCGGGGTTGATCGCGAACTGGATGTTGCAGCCGCCGGTATCGACGCCCACCGCACGGATCACCGCGATGCCGACATCGCGCATCTGCTGGTATTCGCGGTCGGTCAGCGTCATGGCCGGGGCGACAGTGATGGAGTCCCCAGTGTGGACGCCCATGGGATCGAGGTTCTCGATGGAGCAGACAATGACGACGTTGTCGGCCTTGTCTCGCATCACCTCGAGTTCGTACTCCTTCCAGCCGAGCACGGATTCCTCGATCAGCACCTCGGTGACTGGTGAGGCGGCCAGGCCGCTGCCAACGATCCCCCGCAACTCTGACTCGTTATGCGCGAATCCCGAACCGACCCCGCCCATGGTGAACGACGGGCGGACCACCACCGGGTACCCGAGCGCGCCGGCCGCAGCCACCGCCTCGTGCATCGAGTGGCAGATAGCGGACCGGGCCACCTCGGGGTTCACCCCCGGAACGTCCAGCGAGGCGACGACCCCCTTGAACGCCTCACGGTCCTCACCCTTCTGGATCGCGTCGATCGACGCCCCGATGAGTTCCACCCCGTACTTTTCGAGCACCCCGGAGTCGTGCAACTCCACCGCCGCGTTGAGCGCTGTTTGCCCACCCAAGGTGGCCAGCAGGGCGTCCGGGCGCTCCACGGCGATCACCTTCTCGAGGAACTCGGCCTGGATCGGCTCGATGTAGGTCGCATCGGCGAACTCCGGATCGGTCATGATCGTGGCCGGGTTCGAGTTCACGAGGATGACTCGGAAGCCTTCTTCGCGCAGCACTCGGCAGGCCTGGGTGCCTGAGTAGTCGAACTCACAGGCCTGACCGATCACGATCGGCCCGGAACCGATCACCAGGATCGACGTGATGTCGGTGCGACGTGGCATCAGGAACCCTCTCCGCGGCGGGCCGCCATGACGTCGATGAATCGGTCGAACAGGTAGGCAGCGTCGTGCGGACCGGCAGCCGCCTCGGGATGGTATTGCACCGAGAACGCCAGCAGTTGGCCGGTGGGCGAGCGCAACTCGAGCCCTTCCACCACGTCGTCGTTCAGGCAGATATGAGAGACCCGCGCCTCGCCCCATCGGGTGGGGGTGGGCCGGTCGAGCGGCGCGTCAACAGCGAAGCCGTGGTTCTGCGCGGTGATCTCGACCTTGCGAGTGGTGAGGTCCATGACCGGCTGGTTGAGACCCCGATGCCCGTACTTCAGCTTGTAGGTGCCGAAGCCGAGAGCGCGTCCGAAGATCTGGTTGCCGAAACAAATGCCGAAGTAGGGCATACCCTCGTCTAGGACGGCGGTGAGCAGGGCAACCGCGTCGTCGGCGGCCGCGGGGTCGCCCGGACCGTTGGAGAAGAACACCCCGTCGGGGGCGAGCTCGCGGAGCTCGTCGATGGTGGTCCCAGCGGGCAGGACGTGGACCTCGATCCCGCGTTCGGACAACCGGGTGGGGGTCATGTCCTTGATGCCCAGGTCGATCGCGGCGACTGTGAATCGCTTCTCGCCCTGCGCGGCCACGACCTTGGCCTCTGTCACTGTCACGTCCGACACCAGGTGGGCACCCGCCATCTGGGGGGTCAGGCGGACCTTCTCCAGCAGCTTGGCGGGATCGAGCTCGAGCGTCGAGATGCCCACACGCATGGCGCCACGCTCCCGCAGATGACGGGTCAGCGCCCGGGTGTCGAGCTCGGCGATCCCGACGATTCCCTGCGCGCGCAGCTCCTCATCGAGGGACCGGTTGGAACGCCAACTGGACCGAACCCGCGACAGGTCCCGGACCACGTAGCCAGCTACCCAGATCTGACTGGATTCGTCGTCTTCGTCGTTCCATCCGGTGTTTCCGATGTGGGGGGCGGTGGCGACGACGACTTGGCGATGGAAACTGGGGTCGGTGAGGGTCTCCTGGTAGCCAGACATGCCGGTGGTGAAGACGGCTTCCCCGAAGGTCTCGCCGAGTGCCCCGAACGAAACACCACGGAAGTGCCGTCCGTCCTCCAGCACCAACAAGGCGTCGGTCTGCGGGCGCGCGAAGAGGCTACTGGGCATGGACGTCCTTCGAATCGGCTGCGGATCCTGCGGCGGAGCCGTAGACGACCATAGCAAAG
>CAYUWV010000014.1:2875-19927 GCA_964448385.1 uncultured Propionibacteriaceae bacterium
AGGTCCGCCTCGAACAGGATGTCGAGCGCCCGCTTCCGCGCCTTGGTGCGGGTGGAACCACGCCGCGCCGCAGGTTGGACCATTCAGACCCGACCCAGATAACTGCCGTCTCGAGTGTCGACCTTGACACGCTCGCCCGTGGTGATGAAGAGCGGCACATTGATCTGAAGCCCGGTCTCCACCGTCGCGGGCTTGGTGCCACCGGTACTCCGGTCCCCCTGCAGCCCGGGTTCGGTGTAGGTGACCTCGAGTTCGACCGAGGCCGGCAGGTCGATGTACAGCGGGTTTCCATCGTGCAGCGCGACGGTGGCGTTCTGGTTCTCCAAAAGGTAGTTCTTGGCTTCCCCGACCACCTCTTCGCTGAGGGTCAGTTGGTCGTACGTGGCGGTGTCCATGAACACGTAGGCCTCGCCGTCGTGGTACAGGTACTGCATCTCGCGGCGGTCGACCTGAGCAGTGTCCACCTTTACGTCGGAGTTGAACGTCCGGTCGACAACCTTGCCAGTCAGGATGTGCTTGAGCTTGGTGCGCACCACCGTGTTGCCCTTGCCTGGCTTGTGGTGCTGAAACCAGATCACGGACCAGAGTTGGCCGTCCAGATCGAGCACCATGCCGTTCTTCAGATCATTGGTGGAAACCACGCCTCTTCCTTCGCTTCGTCGAGCACTCGCAGCCGCACAGTCTAGCTGGGTCGGCGCCACCTGCCCCAACTCGGTGGCTCAGCCGGGCGCGCTAGTGCGAGATATCGGCGTAGCTCGCCGCCAGCACACCCTCGTCGGCGCCGGCCACGATCGCAGGATGTCCGAGGCCCTTGAGCACGACGAATCGCGTCGTGTTGCCACGGGTCTTCTTGTCCAAGCTGATGGCGTGGCGCAGCGCGGGCCAGTCACCCTGGTAGCTGATCGGCAGTCCCGCACACGCCAGGAGGTCGCGGTGTCGCTGCACCAGCCCAGCGTCGATGTAGCCCAGCCGCCGCGCCAGTTCGGCTGCGTAGACCATGCCCACGCTGATGGCCTGCCCATGCCGCCAGGTGAACTGCTCTGCGTGTTCGATGGCGTGGCCGAGGGTGTGGCCGTAGTTCAGCGCCTCGCGTCCGATGTCGCTGCCCTCGGACGTCCGCTCGCGCAGGTCGGCCGAGACCACCGCAGCCTTGACCGCGACCGCCCGCCGGATCAGCCGGGCCTGTCGTTCTGACAAGCTGAGCGCCTCTGCCGGGTCCTCCTCGAACGCACTCAGGATCAGCGGGTCGGCGATGAAGCCGCACTTGAGAACCTCAGCGAAGCCCGAGCTGAGCTCGGTGGGCGGCAGGGAGTCCAAGAACTCCAGGTCACCGAGCACGGTGAAGGGTTCGTAGAAGGAACCGACGAGGTTCTTTCCGGCAGGCAGGTTGATGCCGGTCTTCCCCCCGACCGCGGCGTCCACCATGGCCAGGACCGTCGTCGGCATGGCGATGTAACGCACCCCGCGCAACCAGGTGGCCGCAACGAAGCCGGCCAAGTCGGTCGTGGCTCCCCCGCCGAAACCGATCACTGCGTCCGAACGGGTGAATCCGTCCTCAGCCAGGCGTTCCCAGCAGTGCTGCAGCACCGCCCCGGTCTTCGCCTCCTCCGCCTCAGGGACGCAGATCGCCGTCACCGGCTTGCCGAGGCCGAGGGTGACGATCGGCAACAGTTTCGCCAAGCCCGGCGGATGAATGATGGCCACCCGATCGACATCGTGGAGGAACTGCGGCAGCAGGGTCGACACTCCCGGAGCGATCAGCACCTGATAGGGCTGCTCGGTGAAGACGTCGATCGGCTCCCAGGTGTTCATGTGCCTCCTCGTTCGGCCGCAACGATCTGCCTGGCCACCTCATCGGCCGCCAGTCGGTCGGTGTCGATGGTCATGGTTGCGACACCTTCATACCAGTGGCGACGAGTCTGGAGGTCAGCGTCCAGCTTCGCCCGGACGGCCTTCAGCATGTCCATGCCCAGCCCCACCAAGCCCAGCCGGCGGGTCGCGGCAGCACTGGTCACCCTCAGCCACACCACCTGATGTCCAGTCAGGGCCGCCCGGGTTTCGGCGTCCTCCACCGCGGCGCTCCCCAGGCTGATCACGCTCGCGTCCAAGGCCAACAATGACGCGCACACCGACGCTTCGATCTCCCGCAACTCCGTGGCCGGAACGCTGGCGTACGCCTCAGAAAGGCTGAGACCGAGGACGTCCTCGACCACCGCATCGGAGTCGTGAAGGCTCGCAGCGAGCGCCTCGGCGACGAGTCCAGCGACGGTTGTCTTGCCAGCCCCCGGGCCCCCCACCAAGACGATGCTGCGGGCAGCGCTCACCGCAACTTCGACTCGGCCAGTCGGGCCAGGTAGGCCTCGAGATTGCGCCGAGTCTCCCCCACCGAGTCTCCACCGAACTTCTCCAGCATGGCTTCGGCCACCACCAGGGCGACCATCGCCTCGGCCACCACCCCGGCTGCCGGAACGGCGCAGACATCGGACCGCTGGTGGTGGGCCTGCGCCGGCTCTCCGGTGACCACGTCGACGGTTCGCAGCGCACGAGGAATGGTGGCGATCGGCTTCATCGCGGCTCGGACCCGCAGCACCTCACCCGTGCTCATCCCGCCCTCGGTGCCCCCAGACCGGTTCGATACCCGAGTGATGCGTCCGGCTCCGGGAACCATCTCGTCATGGGCTCGGCTGCCCCGGGTGCGGGCCAGTTCGAAGCCATTCCCCACCTCGACACCCTTGATGGCCTGGATGCCCATCAAGGCGCCCGCCAGCCGGGCGTCCAGTCGGCGATCACCCTGGGTATGGGAACCCAGGCCCGGGGGGAGCCCGAAAGCCAGCACCTCCACAACGCCGCCGAGGGTGTCCCCGTCCGCTTTGGCCTGCTCGATCTCGGCGAGCATCGCCACGCTGGAGGCCGAATCGAGGCATCGCACCGGGTCAGCGTCGATCTCCGGCAGGTCATCGGGGGTGGGCAGGTGTGTTCCAGCGGACATCACCGCACCGATCGAGACGACGTGGCTGAGGATCTCGATGCCGCCGACTTGGGCGAGGAAGTTGGCGGCGATGCGTCCCAGGGCGACCCGGGCGGCGGTCTCGCGGGCGGAGGCCCGCTCCAGGATGGGTCGTGCCTCGTCGAAGTCGTACTTCTGCATGCCTGCCAGGTCAGCATGCCCGGGACGAGGACGCGTGAGCGCCGCGTTGCGGGCGAGGCCTGCGAGTTCCTCGGCGTCAACCGGGTCGGGGGCCATCACGACATCCCACTTGGGCCACTCGCTGTTGCCGATCAGGACTGCGATCGGCGAACCGAGGGTTTCGCCGTGGCGGACGCCCGTCAGCAGCGTGACGGCATCGGCCTCGAACTTCATCCGGGCCCCACGCCCCACGCCGAGGCGCCGCCTGGCCAGAGACTCTGCGATGTCATCGGTGGTGAGGGCGACGTGGGCCGGAATGCCTTCGATGGTGGCCACCAGCGCTTGGCCGTGAGACTCCCCGGCAGTGAGGTAACGGAGCATGGGCGTCAGTCTGTCACGGGCCGCGGAGGCCTCGCCAAACGTCGCCTCAGCTGCATTTCTTCCGGTTCTCGTCGCTCGCGGTGCACCAGGCCTGCAGTTTGGCCACGCTGGCGAGGTGGCCTTCGTAGGTGGCGTTGAACTCGGTCTCCCCCGTCTCGAGGTTGATCGGCTGGAAGTAGAGCCAGTCCCCTTCGGCCGGGTTGACGGCGGCTTGGAGGGCTTTGCGGGCCGGTGAAGAAATGGGGCCGGGGGGCAGGCCCGCGTGAAGGTAGGTGTTGTACGGGGAGTCATTCTGACGCTCTTCGGGCGTCGTCCACACCGAGCCGGTCTTGTTGACCGCGTAGGCCACCGTCGAGTCCATCTGCAGGTTCATCCCCGCCTTGAGGCGGTTGTAGATGACCCGGGCAACCTTCGGCCGGTCGTCGTCCCTGAACACCTCACGCTCCAAGATGCTGGCGACGATGAGTGCCTTGTAGGCGCTGGTGCCGGCCTTCTTCGCGGCAGCCTCGAAGTCGATGTCGTCGGCAACCTCGTTGAACTGGGCCGTGGCCAGCTTGATGACCTTGGTGGCGTTGGGCTTGTCAGGGAGTTCATAGGTGTCTGGGAAGAGGAACCCTTCGGCGCCGTTCTTGGCCCACGTCGGCAACCCGAGCTTCTTCCAGTTCTTGAGGGCCTCGGTGAACTTCTTCTCCGACAAACTGGACGCCTTGGCCATGGTCTTCACCATCTGGGACAGCCGCTGGCCCTCCTTCAAGGTCATCCGGTTGCGGACGATGTTCTTGGGGTCGAGCAGCATTGCCAGGGCAACCTTGGCCGGCAGTTGGGTCTTCAGCCGGTACTTCCCGGCTTGGATCTTGGTCGCATCCGCGTTTGCGGCGGCCTCACGATCGAATGCCTTGGCTGCTTTGATCACACCTGCCTCGACCAGGAGGTCGGAAATGGCAGACAAGCTCGCGCCCGGCGGAATCACGACCTCGACCGGGGTGACGCCCTCGCCGATGTAGTCCTCCGCCGTCCGGAACTCCATCCAGGCGTTCCAGCTCTTGTTGTAGACGAACCAGGCGCCACCGGCGAGGACACCCAGCGACAGCAGCACGGCGAGGCCGCTACGGACTCGAATCCAGATCTCCTTGCCGATCCACCGTCCGGTTTCAGGATCCTTGAGTTCCCGGGTGAACCGGTTAGCCATGTGTCGAGGTCCTCTCGTGCCTGGGTGACCCTAGAACAGTAACTGACGCGACAAAGCCGCTTCGCCAACCCCCACCTGGGTCAAGCGCACTTCTTGCGGTTGGCGTCACTCAGCTTGCACCAGGCCTGCAGTTCCGCGACAGCCTTGTTGTGCTCGGCCAGCGTCCTGCTGAACCGGGTCTCGCCCGTGTCGAGATTGACCGGCATGAAGAACAGCCAGGGACCGTCTGCCGGGGTCACCGCCGCTTTGAGGGCAGCCTTGCCCGGGGAGGAGATCGGGCCGATCGGCAGCCCTAGGTGCTTGTAGGTGTTGTACGGCGAGTCGCTGTCCCGCTCCGCCTTGGTCGTCCACACCGTCCCGGTCTTGCCGGCGGCATAGGCCACCGTGGAGTCCATCTGCAGCCGCATGCCGGCATCGAGACGGTTGTAGATCACCCGCGCCACCTTCGCCCGGTCGGCGTCACGGAAGACTTCGCGCTCGATGATGCTGGCCACGATCAGGGCGTCATACGGTGCCACCCCGAGAGCCTTGGCACGCTTTTCGAAGCCGATCTCGTCGATGACGTCGTTGAACCGCGTGGTGGCCAAGGCGACCATGTTCTTCGCGCTCGGTTCGTCCGGCACCTCGTAGGTGTCAGGGAAGATGAACCCCTCGGCCGTGCCTGTTGCCCAGCCGGGCAGGCCGAGGGTGTCGACTTCCTTCAGCACGGCCTCGAATTGCTTGGCCGGGATGCCGCTCGCCTTGCTCATGACCTTGACGTGGTCGGCCAGCCACTTCCCTTCGCGCAGGGTGAACGTCTTGCGCTGGAGATTGGACGGATCCAGCAGCATGGCCAACGCCTCAGCTGCGGGAAGGCGGGTTTTCAGCAAGTAGGTCCCGGCCTGGATACCAGTGGCCTCAGGATTCAGGCTCGCGGCCCTGGTGAAGGCCTCCCCGGAGGCGACGACGTCGGCAGCTACGAGCAGTTCGCCGATGCCGGTCAGGCTGGTGCCCTTCGGAATGGTCACCGTGACGGCAACTTCACCTGGGCCGGGGTAATCCTTGGCGGCGAAGAGTCCATCAAGCTGCTGGCGGGCCACGAAGTAGGCGCCCAACGCGCCCCCGACCAGGACGGCAAGGGCCAACACGACGGCAATCGCGGCCTTGTGACGGGCAAAGAACCCGGGACCGCGATCGGTCGGCTCCTCGATGGCGCGTCGGGGGTTCGTCACAGCTCGTCCTCCTCTGGGTCCGGGCGACTGGGCGGCGGCCGGAAGACCTCCCCCGCCGGGGCTCCAGTGGATCGTTCGTGGTCTAGAGCCGCTTCCAAGATAGCGACCGCGGCCGCCTGATCGATGAGGCTGCGTTGCTTGCGCGTGTCCTTCCCGGCGCTGCTGAGCCGCCGGGAGGCCGTGACGGTACTCAGCCGCTCGTCGACCAACCGCACCGGCAGCCCTGGCAACGCCACGGCGAGATCCCGGGCAGCGGCCCGGATCCCGGCTGCCGCGTGGGACTCCGACCCGGCCATGGTGCGGGGCAACCCGAGCACCAGCTCGATCGGTTCGTATTCGGCGACCAGCGCGGCGATTCTGCGCAACGCGTCAGGCCCGGCCGGCACCGTCTCGACGGGGTGCGCAAGGATCCCACCCCGATCGCACGCCGCCACCCCGATGCGGGCCTTGCCCCAGTCGAGCGCCAACCGAACGCCTGGACGCATCCGCCTCAGCCCTGCAGGGCTTCGCGGATGGCGGCCAGCGCCGCCGTCGCGCCGGCGGAATCCGTCCCGCCGCCCTGGGCAAGGTCGTCCCGCCCACCGCCGCGTCCCCCGAGTCGCGGGGCGCCGACCGCCACGAGGGCACCGGCTTTTGCCCCGAGTCCTCGGGCCGCAGCGGTGGTGGCGACGATCAGGACGGGCTTGGCAGCGCCGCCGACCAGGGCGACCACGCCTGGGCGCCCACCGAAGGCCGTCCGGGTCTCAATCGCCAGCGTGCGCAGGTCGTCAGGGCCCACGTCGGTGAGCTGCCGCGCCGCCAACTCGAAAGGTCCAACCCGGCTGGCGGCAGCCAGCAGGGCGGGGACCTGAGCGAGCACTTCCTTCGAGCGCAGGGCGGCAATCTCCTTCTCGGCCGACTTCACCTGGGCCACGAGCTTCGCGACCCGATCGGTCAGCTGATCGGGCTGGACCTTGAGCAGGTCGGCCAGGTTCGCGACCAGCGCCCTTTCCTTGGCTAGGTGGGAGAAGGCGTCCGCGGACACGAATGCCTCGACCCGGCGGACGCCCGAACCCACCGAGGACTCGCCCAGCAGGCTCAGCAGGCCGATCTGCGAGGTGCGCTCGACGTGCGTTCCCCCGCACAGCTCGCGGGACCAGGGACCGCCAAGTTCAACCACCCGGACGACTTCGCCGTACTTCTCGCCGAACATGGCCTGGGCACCGAGCGCCTTGGCCTCGACCAAGGGCATCTGGGTGGCAGTCACCCAGTAGTCGGTGCGGATCGCCTCATTCGAGATGCCCTCAAGTTCTTCGCGCATCATCGCGGAGAGCGCCTGTTGGCTGGAGAAGTCGAATCGCAGGTAGCCGGGCCTGTTGTAGGAGCCGGCCTGGGCTGTGGTTGGCCCGAGGATCTGGCGCAAGGCCGCGTTGACGATGTGCGTCGCCGTGTGGGCCTGGGACGAACTGGCGCGTGCGGCCGCGTCCACGGCAGCCACGACAGGCATCCCTGTGGCGAGCTCGCCGTCCTCGATGCGTACCTTGTGGACCACGAGACCCTGGACGGGCCGCTGGACGTCGAGCACGTCGAGGACGACGCCGGGGCCAGTGATGGTGCCACGATCGGCGTCCTGGCCACCCGCTTCGGCGTAGAACGGGGTTTGGTCCAACACGACCTCGACGACGTCACCGGGGCGGGCGCGGTCCACCAGCTTGCCGTGCGCGATGATGCCGCGCACGGTGGCGTCCGAGGTCAGGTCGGTGTAGCCCAGGAACGGCACCTCGCCTGCACCGCGGAGGTCGCGATAGGCGTCGACACTGACCGCACCGCCCTTCTTGGCGCGTGCGTCGGCGCGGGCGCGATCCTTCTGCTCCTGCATGAGCCGGCGGAAGCCTTCCCGATCGACCTCAAGGCCCTGTTCGGCGGCCATCTCGAGGGTCAAGTCGATCGGGAAACCGTAGGTGTCGTGCAACTGGAAGGCCCGCTCACCACTGAGTGTCCCGGCGTGCTCCGCCTTCGCCTTGCCGGCCGCCAGGTCGAAGATCTGGGTGCCGGCAGCCAGGGTGCGACGAAACGCCTCTTCTTCCGCATACGCCACTTGGGAGACCCGCTCCCACGCAGCGGTGACGTCAGGGTAGCCGGGAGCCATTTGGTCGCGGCTGACCGGCAGCAGATCGGGTAGCACCGGCTCGTTCACGCCGAGCAGTCGCATGGCCCGGATGCTGCGGCGCAGCAGTCGGCGAAGCACGTAGCCCCGGGCTTCGTTGCCGGGCGTCACCCCGTCCGTCATGAGCATCAACGACGACCGGACATGGTCGGCGACCACGCGCATTCGCACGTCGTCGTCGGCGACTGCGCCGTAGCTGCGGCCGGAGATCTCCGCTGCCTTGGCGAGGACGGGGTACACCTCGTCGATCTCGTACATGTTGTCGACGCCCTGCATCAGGTACGCGACCCGCTCCAGGCCCATACCGGTGTCGATGTTCTGGGAAGGCAGCTGCCTGGCGACGTCGAAGTCCTCCTTCGACCGCACGGCCGAGAGCTCTTCGGTCTGGAAGACCAGGTTCCAGATCTCCAAGAAGCGGTCCTCGTCGGCGATGGGTCCGCCGTCGACACCGAACTCTGGGCCTCGGTCGATGTAGATCTCAGAGCAGGGACCACCCGGACCGGGGATGCCCATGTGCCAGTAGTTGTCCTTGAGCCCGCGGCGCTGGATCCGCCCGGCCGGAACGCCGACCTCCCGCCAGTACGCGGCGCCCTCGTCGTCATCCAGGTAGACCGTCACCCAGACCTTCTCTGGGTCGAAGCCATACCCACCGGCGTCGATGGGATTGGTGATCAGGTCCCACGCGTACCGGATCGCACCGGCCTTGAAGTAGTCCCCGAACGAGAAGTTGCCATTCATCTGGAAGAAGGTGCCGTGCCGGGTGGTCTTGCCCACCTCGTCGATGTCCAGCGTGCGCACGCACTTCTGGACGCTGGCCGCCCGCTTGAAGGGCGCGGTCTCAGCACCGGTGAAGTAGGGCTTGAACGGCACCATGCCGGCGTTGACGAACAACAGCGTGGGGTCGTTGTACACCAGCGAGGTTGACGGTACGACCGTGTGGTCGCGCTCGGCAAAGAAGTCGAGGAAGCGCTGGCGGATGTCAGCGGTTTTCATGGTGGTCCTTCGGAACTGGTTGCAGGCGCGCGCGTGCGCCAAGAATGGACTAACGCTAGGAAGTTCCTGAACGGCCTGGAATCAGCCGTCCAGGCCGAGAGCCTCGCGCAACTCGCCCTCTCGCTCGTCCATCGCCTCACCCATGGTAGTGATGAACTCGCCGATCCAGTTCGTGGCGGTGGCCCGGGTCTTGTCGATCTGCGTGGCCACGCCCTTGGGCGTGAACTTTTCGTAGTACTCGCGACCCTTGACGACGACGAACACGGTGAGACCCACCCCGAGGGTGAACCACAAGAAGCGCCGGCCCATCACTTGGCCCGCTTCGCCGTCTTGCCCGAGAACGCCTGACGCACCCCGTAGGCGAGCGCGGCGGTCTTGATCATCGGGCCACCAAGCGTGAGCAGGAACAGGGTCGACAGCTGCGCGGCGTTCTCGCTGACCACCATGGCGTGCCCGCTCACCTTCGAGACGTCCTCAGTCACCAGACTGAGCTTGCTCAGTTCGGTATTGGTCGCCGTGACAGTGCCCTTGAGCTCCTGCAGGATCGGCACCGAATTGTGGCCGACGTCGCGCACCGCCAAGCGGAGTTCCTCCAGGACGCGCCCGAGCTTGAGCAGCGGGACGGCGCTGAAGGCTACCAGTGCGACGGCAGCCATGGCGGCGATGAGTCCGGCGACCTCTCCAACGTTCATCTGTCAACCCACCTCGGTTCGCTTGATTACTGCTGCAGCCTAGTGCACCTCGGGCGGCCGTCGTCCGAGCAGGCGCTCGATCACTGCCAGTCGCTCGACGAGACCAGCCTCATTGCCGTGCTCGGTCGGCACGTAATAGCGAGCCCCCGTCAGCTCCTCCGGCAGGTACTGCTGGGCTGCGACGCCGTGGGCCGCGTCGTGCGCGTACTGGTAGCCCTTGCCATGGCCATAGCTCTTGGCCGAGCCGTAATGCGCGTCCCGCAGGTGGGGTGGCACGGTCCCGATCCGTCCGGCCCGGACGTCGGCCACCGCCGCGTCGATGGCCTTGATCACGGCATTCGACTTGGGTGCGACGGCGCACGCGATCACGGCATGGGCCAGGTTGATCCGCGCCTCGGGCATCCCGATCAGCGCAACGGCCTGCGCGGTCGCCACGCAGGTCTGCAGCACCGACGGCGCTGCGAGCCCGATGTCCTCGCTGGCAAGGATGATCAGTCGGCGGGCGATGAAGCGCGGATCCTCACCCGCCTCGACCATGCGGGCCAGGTAATGCAGGCTGGCCTGCACGTCCGAGCCGCGAACGGACTTGATGAAGGCGCTGATCACGTCGTAGTGCTGGTCGCCATCCCGGTCGTAGCGCACCGACGCACGATCGACCGCGGCTTCCAACACCGCCGCGTCGATCGTGGTCGTGCCGTGGGCACTAGCGCCGGCGGCGGCCTCTTCGAGGTAGGTGAGCGCTCTGCGGGCGTCGCCGCCGGCGAGCCGTAGCAGGCTCTCTTCGGCCTGCTCGTCCAGCTCGAAGGCACCGGCCAGACCCCGGTCGTCGACCAGCGCCCGACGGAGCAGCGCCCTGATGTCGCCGGATTCCAGTGGCTTCAACGTCAACAGCAGTGACCTGGAGAGCAGCGGCGAGATCACCGAGAAGGACGGGTTCTCCGTGGTCGCGGCGATCAGCGTGACGAGCCGATTCTCGACCGCGGGCAGCAGCACGTCCTGTTGGGTCTTGGAGAAGCGGTGCACTTCGTCCACGAACAGGACAGTGCTGACCCCCCTGGCCAGTTCCCGGCGTGCGGCGTCCAGCTCGGCGCGCAGTTCCCGGACCCCGGCGGTGACTGCTGAGACCTCGACGAACCGGCGGTGGGTGGTGTGGGAGACGACTGCGGCGATGGTGGTCTTGCCGACGCCTGGCGGCCCCCACAGAAAGACCGACATGGCGGCGGTGCCTTCGGCAAGGCGTCGCAGCGGGGAGCCGGGGCCCAGCAGGTGCTGCTGACCGACGATCTCGTCAAGGCTTCGGGGCCGCATCCGGACCGGCAGCGGCAGTTCGCGGTGGTCGGGTCCGTTCAACGACCCGATCACCGGTGTTCCGGGCCCGGGACCGGCCGGCGCGGTCACCGGGTTCCCGAACAGGTCCTCGCTCACCTCGCCGACGCTACACCGCCGCCGCCAGTGACAGCTTGCGTTGAGATAGATACCGATATATCGTTGACCTAACGTTGATTGATCGTTAGGAGATCACCATGCATCACAGTCAAGAACAGGAGTGGCCGGCCGACGGCGCCGGTCGGCACGGACCAGGCCGTGGCCCGGCACGACACGGATTTGGCGGCCCGGGCGGATTCGGGCCTGGCTTCCCGTTCGGTCCCGGTGGGTTCCCCGGGCCCCGCGCGCCCGGCGTCCCCGGTGGCCCACGCGGGCGAAACCGCCGCGGTCAGGTCCGGCAGTCGATTCTCGCGTTGCTCGCCGAGCAACCCATGAACGGGTACCAGATCATGCAGTCCCTCGCGGAACGCACGCAGGGAATGTGGAAGCCGAGCCCGGGAGCGGTCTACCCGGCCTTGAACCAGCTTGAGGACGAAGGGCTCATCGAGTCTTTCGACAACGAGGGACAAAAGGGCTTCCGACTCACTGACGCCGGCTCGGCGGCCGCCGCCGACATCGAGACCACCCCGTGGGAGGCCGTCACCGCGGCCGTCGGCGGACGCGATCCCGAGGCCATGCGGCGGCTCTGGCAGGAGTTCGGATCGCTCGGTGGAGCGGCCAAGGAACTCATGCGCAACGCCAACCCGGAACAGATCACCGCTGCCGCCGACTACCTCGCCGAAGCCCGCCGCAAGATCTACGGTCTGCTCGCAGGCACGAGCGAGATGCCCAACTCGGACGACCTTCGCTGACAGCCCCGGTGGCCGCCGAACCGCCCGCGACCCCTCAGGTCGCGGGCGATTCGAGCTTCTTGGCGGGCTTGGCGTCGACGCCCGCTTCCCGGCGCTGCTTGTCCGTGATGGGCGCCGGGGCGCCAGTGAGGGGGTCGTAGCCACCTCCGGTCTTCGGGAATGCGATCACGTCCCGGATCGACTCGGTGCCGGCGAGCAGCGCCGTGATCCGATCCCAGCCGAAGGCGATGCCGCCGTGCGGCGGGGCGCCGAAAGCGAACGCGTCCAGCAGGAAGCCGAATTGGTGCTGGGCGCTCTCTGCGTCAATGCCCATCACCTTGAAGACCCGTTCCTGCACGTCCCTGCGGTGGATACGGATCGATCCGCCACCGATTTCGTTGCCGTTGCAGACGAGGTCGTAGGCGTAGGCCAGGGCTGAGCCCGGGTCGGTGTCGAACGTGTCCAGGCATTCCGGCTTCGGCGACGTGAAGGCATGGTGGACGGCCGTCCACGCACCCTCCCCCACGGCGACGTCACCGGCGGCGGTGGCGTCCGCGGTCGGCTCGAACAGCGGGGCGTCCACCACCCACACGAAGCTCCACGCGTCGGGATCGATCAGCTTCAACCGCGTCGCGATTTCGACCCGCGCGGCACCCAGCAGCGACTGGGAGGGCTTGCGGGCCCCGGCGGCGAAGAAGATGCAGTCGCCTGGCGCCGCGCCGGCGCGCTGGGCTAGGTTGGCCCGCTCGGTCTCGGAGATGTTCTTGGCGACGGGGCCCCCCAGTTCGCCATCACTAGCGACGGTGACGTAGGCCAGGCCGCGGGCGCCGCGCTGCTTCGCCCACTCCTGCCAGGCGTCAAAGGTGCGACGAGGCTGGTCTGCCCCACCGGGCATCACCACGGCGCCGACGTAGGCGGCCTGGAACACGCGGAATTCGGTGTCGGCGAAGAAGTCGGTGAGTTCGGTGATGGGGAGGTCGAATCTCAGGTCGGGCTTGTCGGAGCCGAAACGATCCATGGCGTCGCGGTAGGTGATGCGCGGGAACGGCGTCCTCAGGTCGTGCTCCTTCAAGGCCCAGACCGCCGTGATGACCGCCTCGCCGACCTCGATCACATCTTCTTGGTCGACGAAACTCATCTCGATGTCGAGCTGGGTGAACTCCGGCTGCCGGTCGGCGCGGAAGTCCTCGTCCCGGTAGCAGCGGGCGATCTGGTAATACCGCTCCATGCCGCCGACCATCAGCAACTGCTTGAACAGCTGCGGGCTCTGCGGCAAGGCGTACCAGGAACCGGGGGCAAGCCGGGCAGGAACCACGAAGTCGCGGGCACCTTCGGGGGTCGAATGGGTCAGCGTGGGGGTCTCGATCTCGACGAAATCACGCGCGGCCAGCACTTCCCGCGCGACTCGGTTGACCTCGGAACGCAGCCGGATCGCGGCTCCGGGGGCGGGTCGGCGAAGGTCGAGATACCGGTACTTGAGGCGCGCCTCCTCGCCGACGCTGACGCGCTCGTCGATCTGGAAGGGCAAGGGCGCCGACGGATTCAGCACCGTCAACTCGGTGATGGCCACCTCGATCTCGCCGGTGGGGATGCTCGGGTTGAGCGTCCCCTCAGGTCGCACCTCGACCACCCCGGTGACGGCGACGCAGTATTCGTTGCGCAGCGCGTGAGCCCCGCTGGCGGCGAGGACCTCGTCCCGGATCACGACCTGGACGAACCCGGAGGCATCACGGAGGTCGATGAACGCGACCCCACCGAGGTCGCGGCGCCGGGCCACCCACCCCGCGAGCGTGACGGTGGTACCGGCGTCGGCGGGGCGCAGCACACCGGCGTCATGGGTTCGAATCACGGTCTTCCTTCCGAACGAGGTCCCGGGCGGGACCCTCAGGCCAGCGACGATCTTACGACGCAGGGACGCAGGTCCGCCTCAGGGGGCAGCCAGGCGGCCGGGTCCGCAGCCACCTGGGCCCCGGAGCGGATGTCCTTGACCTCGCCGCTGGAGAACCACACGAAGGGGATGCCACGTCGGTCGGCGTAGCGAATCTGCTTGCCGAACTTGTCGGCTTTCGGTGCGACCTCCGTCGCGATGCCCCGTGCTCTGAGTTGGGCCGCGGTGGCCATGGCGTCGAACCGTGCGTCCTCGTTGTCGAGCGCCACCAGGACGCACGTGGGGACGGGACGGGAGGCCGACAGCGTCCCCTTGCCGATCAGGGGCACGAGGATCCGGCTGACCCCGATGGAGAGGCCCACCCCCGGGTAGGTGGTACGTCCGTCGCTGGCCAGCGAGTCGTACCGCCCGCCGGACGAGATCGATCCCAGCGACTCGAAGCCACGCATCGAGGTCTCGTAGACAGTGCCGGTGTAGTAGTCGAGTCCGCGGGCGATCTTGAGGTCCGCCACCAGGCGCCCGGGGATCAACGCGGCAGCGGTGGTGACCACGCCGGCGAGTGAGGCCAGGCCGGCGTCGAGCAACGGGTGATGGACGCCCAGCTTCTGCACTCGTTCGACGAAGCTGTCATCGCTGCTCCGGATCGTGGCGAGTTCAAGGCACAGCTTCGCTGCGGCAGGGCTCAGCCCGATCTCCCGCAGCAGTTCCTCGACGGCCGCGGGGCCGATCTTGTCCAGCTTGTCGACCCGCTGCAGCACCGCCATCGGGTCGTCGGCACCCAGCCCGAGGTAGAAGCCCTCGGACAGCAGACGGTTGTTGACGCTCATCTGGACGGTCGGCACTGAGAAGTCGCGATGCAACTTCTCAAGAGCCTCAAGCGTGACCAGCGGCAACTCGACATCGTGGTGGGCGGCCAACACCCCTTGCCCGACGATGTCGATGTCCGCCTGCAGGAACTCTCGGTACCGACCCTCCTGCGGACGCTCACCGCGCCACGCCTTCTGGATCTGGTATCGCCGGAAGGGGAAAGCCAGATGGCCGGCGTTCTCCAGCACATACCGGGCGAAGGGCACCGTGAGATCGAAGTGGAGGCCCAGGTCGTCGGCGGCGTCGGCTTGCGCGTGGAGCCGACGGACGACGTAGACCTCCTTCTCGATCTCCCCCTTGCGGGTGAGCGAGTCCATGGTCTCGACCGCACGGGTCTCGATCGAGGCGTAGCCGTGCAACTCAAAGGTGTCGGCGAGGCTGGCGAGGACGCGCTGCTCGACGATCCTCCCGGCGGGCAGGAACTCGGGAAACCCCGAAAGGGGCGTGGGTCGGGGCATCAGATCCTCGGTGCGTTCCAGTAGGCGGGCTGCAGGTACGGGTTCGTGGCGCGTTCACGGGCCATCAGGGTTTGCGGTCCATGACCCGGCAGCACCACAGCACTGTCGGGCAGGCTCAAGACCGGACCGGCCAACGTCCGCCGCATCACCGCGTCATCGCCGCCGGGGAGGTCCGTCCGACCGATCGAGCCTGCGAACAGCACGTCTCCGGCGAACACCACGTCGGTGATGGTCTCGTGGTCCGGGTACGGCGTCCGCAGCAACACGCAGCCTGCGGTGTGCCCCGGCGCATGGGTGACCGAGAACTCCAGCCCGGCCAGGGTCAGGGTGTCCCCGTCAGACCAGAACTCGAGTCGTTCGGGCTCGGCGAACGGCGCCGGGAACAACTCGGACAGCAGCGCGCGGCTTTCGTCCCCCAGTCCGGCGGCCGGGTCGGTCAGCAGGTGGCGGTCGGCCCGGTGGATCCACAGCGGGACGCCGTAGCCGTCCGCCAACTCGGTGGCCGAGGCGACATGGTCGATGTGACCGTGGGTGGCCAGCACCGCCACCGGGTTCAGCCCATGCTCGCTGACCAAGGCGCGGACGCCCGCAGCAGCCTCAACGCCGGCGTCGACGATGACGCAATCGGACCCCGCGGCGACTGCCGCGAGATAGCAATTGGCCTGCCACGGGCCGGCGGGAAAGGACGCGAGGAACACGTCTCCCACCTTATCGCCCTCGATCCGGGGGTTCGCGTTGTCACTTCTCCCCCCAAATCAGGCAAGATGTCCCCATGAACGAGACCGCAGGTCCGGCGAGTTTCGGTCGCGTCGATCCCGACGGCACGGTTTTCGTGCTGACGGGGGACGGTGAGCGAAGCGTCGGTCAGATTCCGGATGTCGACCCCGCTGAGGCGATGAGCTTCTACGTCAGGCGCTTCGAGGCCCTCGACGTCGAGGTTCGCCTGCTGGAGACCCGAGTCAAGTCCGGTGCACTGTCGCCGGACGATGCTCGTGCCAGCGTCAAGGGGGTCCGAGAGACGGTGCTGCGCGCGAATGCGGTCGGTGACCTTCAGTCGCTGGTGGGCCGCTTGGATGCGCTTGGCCCGGTGCTCAGCGAGCAATCGGAGGCCCGCAAGGCCGAGCGGGCGCGGCAGAACGAAGAAACGAAAGCCACCAAGGAGCGGATGGTCGCCGAGGCCGAGACGCTTGCGCTGAGCGACGATTGGCGCGGCGGGGTGAACCGCTTCCGCACCCTGCTTGAGGAGTGGAAGGCACTCCCCCGGGTCGACCGCGCGGCGGATGACGCCCTGTGGCACCGGTTCTCCGCGGCACGAACCACCTACACTCGCCGCCGCAAGGCGCAGTTCGCCGAGCAGGCCGCCAAGCGCGATGAGGCGAAGCTCGCCAAGGAGAAGATCATCGCCGAAGCCCGGAGCCTCGCGAACTCCAGTGACTGGGGCCCCACCGCAGGCGCGTTCCGCGACCTGATGACCCGGTGGAAGGCCGCGGGGCCGGCCCCGCGCGATGTCGACGACGCGCTGTGGGCCGAGTTCCGGGGCATCCAGGATGAGTTCTTCAATGCGCGTCAGTCGGTGCTGTCGGAGCAGGATTCGGAGTTCCGCGCCAATCAGGAGGCGAAGGAGGCCCTGCTGGCGGCCGCCGAGGCGAGCATCCTGCCCGTCACCGACCTCGCGGTAGCGAAGGCGGCCTTCCGCAGCTTCCTGGAGAAGTTCAACGCGCTCGGCAAGGTGCCCCGCGAACAGATCCGCTCCCTCGATGGACGGGTCAAGGCACTGGAGACCGCGGTGCGCCGCGCCGAAGAGGACGAGTGGCGCCGCACCGACCCCGAGGCGCGGGCACGCGCCGAAGAGACTGTCGCCATGCTGAGTGCCGAAATCGACAAGCTCAACGAGAAGATCGCCAAGGCCGAGGCTCGCGGCGACAAGGCCGTGGCCGGGAAGGC
>CAYUWV010000014.1:20027-24224 GCA_964448385.1 uncultured Propionibacteriaceae bacterium
TCGAGGTGTTTGGGGTCGGTGGTTTCGAAGGTGAGCCGGAACCTGAACGTGTGTTCCTTCGTGGTGTTCATGGTCGCCGACAGGATTGAAATGTGGTGGTCGCTCATCACCCGGGTTACTTCCGACAGCACTCCGGTGCGGTCGAGGCCCTCCACGTGCAGGGCCATCAGGAAGGAACTCGCGGAGGTCGGCGCCCACGACACGTCGACCAGTCGTTCCGGCTTGCCGGTGAGGTCCTGAGCGTTGGTGCAGTCGACCCGATGGACTGACACCCCGTTCTCGCGGGTGATGAAGCCAAGGATGGCGTCGCCTGGCACGGGCATACAACAGCGCGCGAGCTTGACCCAGACATTCGGGTCGCCCTCGACCACCACACCGGCCTCGTTCCCACTGTGGCGGTTGCGGCGGTGGTGCCCGATGAAGGGGTCGTCTTCGGTGCCGAGTTCTGCGACCACCTCGGCCCCGCCTTCGGAGGCGATCAGTCGCTGGACGACCGCCTGGGCCCCGATGGTGCCCTCCCCGATGGCGGCGTAGAGGCTGTTCACGTCCGGCACCCGGAAGTGCTGCGTGAGACCTGTCATGTGCTCCACCGTCAAGAGGCGCTGGAGTGGCAATCCAGCGCGGCGAACCTGCTTGGTGAGCGCCTCCTTGCCTGCTTCCACCGACTCCTCGCGCCGTTCGCGCAGGAAGTACTGTCGGATCTTCCCCCGGGCCCGCGGGCTCTTCACGAAACCGAGCCAGTCCCGGCTCGGTCCAGCGTTGAGCGCCTTCGAGGTGAGGATGTCCACCACGTCGCCGCTCGAAAGTACCGATTCCAGGGGCACCAGCCGTCCATTCACGCGGGCGCCGATGCACCGGTGTCCCACCTCGGTATGGACGGCATAGGCGAAATCGACGGGGGTCGCACCCTGGGGCAGGTTCATGACATCGCCCTTGGGCGTGAACGCGAAGACCTCGTCGGTCGCAATCTCAAACCTCAGGGTGTCGAGGAACTCGGTCGGGTCCTCGGTCTCCTTCTGCCACTGGCTGATCTGTTGCACCCAATTCAACTCGGTGCCGTCGGCCTTGCCCTCCTTGTACTTCCAGTGCGCAGCCACCCCGTACTCAGCCTGGCGGTGCATCTCGTGGGTGCGGATCTGCAGTTCCACAGCCTTGCCGCCCGGGCCCAGCACCGTCGTGTGCATCGACTGGTACAGGTTGAACTTCGGCATTGCGATGTAGTCCTTGAACCGCCCCGGCAGCGGCGACCAACGGGCATGCAGAATACCCAGAGCGGCATAGCACTCGCGCGGGCTGTCCACCAGGATCCGCAGGCCTACCAGGTCGTAGATGTCGGCGAAGTCCCTGCCCCTGACCACCATCTTCTGGTAGATCGAGTAGTAGTGCTTGGGCCGGCCGTACACGGTTGCCTTGATGCCGGCTTCCGCCAAGTCAGTGCGCACCTGCTCGGTGACCGTGCGCAGATACTCGTCGCGCAACGGGGCCCGCGCCGCCACCAGCTTGACGATCTCGTCGTAGATCTTGGGCTCCATGGTCGAGAAGGACAGGTCCTCCAACTCCCACTTGATCGCGTTCATGCCGAGCCGGTGGGCCAGTGGCGCGAAGATCTCGAGGGTGTCGCGAGCGATCGCGATCTGCTTGTCCTGCCGCAGGTAGCCGATCGTCCGCATGTTGTGGAGCCGGTCTGCCAGTTTGATCACCAGCACCCGGATGTCCTTGCTCATCGCCAGCACCATCTTGCGGATGGTCTCCGCTTTGGCGGATTCCCCATAGGCGATCTTGTCCAGCTTGGTCACCCCGTCGACCATGGCGGCAATCTCCGCCCCGAAGTCGACGGTGAGTTGCTCGACGGTGTACGAGGTGTCCTCGACGGTGTCGTGGAGCAGGGCGGCGCAGAGCGTCGGCTCGCTCATGCCCAGCTCGGCGAGGATCGTCGCCACCGCCAGCGGATGCGTGATGTAGGCGTCACCGCTCTTGCGCAGCTGGCCCATGTGGTAGTGCTCGGCGGTGCGGTAAGCCCGCTCGATCAGCGCCACGTCCGCCTTGGGATGATGGGCCCGCAGTACCCTCAGCAGCGGGTCCAGCACCGCCGTCTGGGGTGCTTTCTGGGCTCCCAACCGCGACAGCATCTGCCGCATCCGCATCCGCGGCTGGTCCGTCGGGGCCTGAACGCGCGAGTAGTCCGGCCGAGGCTCCCCGGGCAGGCCGTCAGAGGCCCCGTAGGGTCCATGGACTCCCTCAATCACGTTCGCCTCCAGCCGGTGATCGACAGTCTAGTTCAGGACCCGCCGCCGCCCGCTTCGCTTCGGCGTTCGGGTGCGGTCGACGACTTCCGCACCACGACGATTTCGTCCCCGGTGTGCAGCACGTCAGCAGTGGATTCGAAGAACCGCCGCATCGTCTTGTTCCGGATGACCGCCAGCACTTTCTCACCGGAGATGTCCAGGGGGCTCTTGCCGTCCTCCTCACGGGTGACCAGTCGTTGAGCGACTTCCAACCCCTCGCCACTGGAGAGCAGGTCCTCGATCACGGTGCCGAGGTGGGGGCTGATCGACGAGAGCCCCATCAGTCGGCCCACGGCGTCGGACGTGGTGACGACCGCATCCGCACCGGACTGCCGGACCAGGGCGACGTTCTCCTGCTCACGGACGGCAGCGACGAGGTGGGCGGACCGGTTCAGCTGACGGACGGTCAGCGTGGCAAGGATCGTAGTGTCGTCCCGGTTCACCGTGATGATCACCTCACGGGCCCGTGGCAGCTCAGCCCGATGCAACAACTCACGAGAGGTAGCGTCACCTTCGAAGGCCGCGTACCCATGCCGGTTGGCGGCGGCGACGGCCTGTGGGCTGGAGTCGATCACCAGGATCTTCTCGCTCGGGACACCGTTGCGACGCAAGGTCGCGACCGCACTCTGGCCCATCGTCCCGTAGCCGATCAGCACCGTGTGGTTACGCAGCGTCTTGCGCCACTGGGAATCCATCATGGCCCTCCTTCCTTCATTGGCGAGCACCTCGACGGTGGTCCCGACCAGGAGGATCAAGAACGCGATCCGAATCGGTGTGACCAGCAGTGCGTTCAGCATCCTGGCGTGGGGTGCCAGGGGGGTGATATCTCCGTAGCCCGTCGTCGTCATCGTGACCGTCGCGTAGTACAGCGAGTCAATGAACGAGACGCCGTCGTGGGCGGTGTTGTCGATGTACGCGTCCCGATCCAGGTAGACGATGAGCGTGATCGCCAGCAGCAGGCCCAGAGCCAGCAGAATGCGCCTGAGCAATTCCCGGGACGCGGTGGACCGGCGGGCCGGGAGTCTGACCTGGGCGTCGCCGGCCCACGTCCCGTCGGACAGGCCTGGGCGGAACCGCGGCGTGGGCATGCCGGACTAGACCGTGAGGACTGCGGAGGTCTCGGCGATCCCGAAGCCGGTCAGGTACTCCCTGCCTCCCAGGAAGCTGAGTTCGATGAGTACCGAGACGTGGATCAGGGTCGCACCCAGTCGACTGATCAGTTGTGCCGTGGCGCCGATCGTGCCCCCGGTGGCGAGCACGTCGTCGATGACCAGCACGCGGGCGCCCGGCATGACCGCATCGGTGTGGACGGCCAGCGTTTCGTGGCCGTACTCCAGCGAGAAACTCTGGGTGTACACATCACAGGGCAACTTGCCGGGCTTGCGGACGGGCACGAACCCGGCGCCCAACTCCAGCGCCACCGGCCCGGCGAAGATGAAGCCACGCGCCTCCATGCCGACCACGAAGTCGATGCCGGCGGGGGCGCTGGCGGCCAACTCCTGCACCGCCGCCCGGTAGCCCTTGGCCGAGGCGAGCAGCGGGGTGATGTCTTTGAAGACCACCCCCGGCTTGGGGAAGTCCGGCACGTCCCGAATCAGTCCGGCGATCAGGTCGGTGTTGGCGCTCATCACTGCTTCTTTCGCTGGCTGCGTGACTGGCGTTGGTGCTGGGTGCGGATCATCTGGTCCCGCAGTTCGTCCGCTGAGTACACCCCGAGTTGGCTGGCGTCGACAACCTCAGCAGACTCAGCCAGTGCGACGGTCGTCGTGGCACCAGCCGGTTCGGAGGCCTCCCTGGAGCCGACCCTGACCGAGGAAGTCCGGGCGCCCGGCTTCGCGGTGCCGCGGGCGGCGCGGCGCTCGAGCCGTGCCCGGTGCTCCTTCATGGCCGGCTCCGCCTCGCGCATCTGCGC
>CAYUWV010000015.1:0-24159 GCA_964448385.1 uncultured Propionibacteriaceae bacterium
CTGGGAGTGGGTGAAGGGTCACGCCGGAGACCCGGGCAACGAACGGGCCGACCAGTTGGCGAACCTGGGAGTCGAGCAAGTCCGCGGCTGACGCCAACCCGCGCCAGAACGCCGGGCTCGCCGGAGGGCGGACGTCCGGTGACGGTCTCTCCCAGCGTCACCGCTCGCCGATCGGTTCCTCAAGGCTGCTGGCAGCCCTCACAGAGGTAGACGCTGCCACCGAGGTAGGCCTGCTTGACCATCGGGTCTCCGCAGCGGGGGCACGGCTCGCCGAGGTGGCGGCGGCTCATCACGGTTGGGTAGCCGCCTGGGCGGCCGAACAGGTCGGACTCGGTGTCGCGCCCGCCGGCCTCGGTCATGGTGCGCAGCAGGCCGGTGACGGTGGTGAACAGGAGGCGCCGGGCGTCGGCGTCCAGGGTGGCGACCTTGCCGCGGGGGTGGAGCCGGGCCGTCCACAGGATGTCTTGGAGGGCGCCGTTGCCCAGGCCGGGGAGGCGCTGGTCGGTGGCGAGGAACGCCTTCAGGCTCAGTTTCCCGGCGCCGGGCTCGGACAGCAGCCCGTCGAAGTAGGCGGCGTCGAAGCGGTCACCCAGCGGGGACGGCTTGTCGCGGGCCGCCCGGTAGTAGGGGTTGTCGAAGTCGCCGCTGAAGCAGGAGAGCTGTCCGTACATGCTGACGGTGGCGCTCAAGGCGCTGCCGTCGGTGAAGGCGAGTAGCAGTTGGTGCTTGTCGGGTGGCCGCGTGCCGGCGTCATTGTGGCGCAGGTTGACGCCGTCACCGAACAGGATCCGCCGCTCGCCGAACCCGAGCTCGACCAGTCCACCGTGGGCGACCGCATCAGTGGCTGTGCGCCCGACCAAGAGTGCGTGGTAGCCGGCCGGATCGCCGGTGAAGAACGCAAACCGGTGCGGAGACTGGCCGGCGACCACGGACGCCACGGTGCTGCCGATCACGGTGGTCGCCAACTGCCGCGCAAGGACGTGGGCCTCGGGCATCTCGATCATGCGATCAGGCTACGACGTCCGCCCAGGGCTCCCCATGGCCGTCAGTGAACCGCCTTCAGTCCAACGACACCACCGATGATGAGCACCAGGAACAGTGCCTTCAGCATCGTGAACGGCTCTCGCCCCGTAGCCATCGCGTAGACAACGGTCAAAGCGGCGCCAATGCCGACCCACACCGCGTACGCCGTCCCGGTGGGCAGCGTCTTCATGGCAAAGGCCAGACCAGACATGCTCAATACGAGGCCCACGACAAACACAACCGTGGGACCCGGACGGGTGAAGCCTTCCGACCTACCCAGGGCAGACGCCCAGACAGCCTCCAGAACACCGGACACGACCAGCACCAACCACGCCATGACAACCCCTCAACGGGCCGTCTTGTCGCGCTCCGGGTACGGCACCCCTCGTCCGGGATCCTCAGCTCGGGATCTCGAACCAGGCTAGCAACTCTTCTCGAAGCGACGAACTTCTCGCGCAGGCGGACGGCAGGGCCGCGCGAAACTGCCACGCCTAGGAGGTCGGCTTGGCCCGTCTGGCCCACCAGTACCATCCCGCAGTCACGATGACCGCGCCCGCCAGCGAGCCGATCACGCCTGATGGTCGCAACGAGAGGCCGTCGCCGGCTAGGAGGCTGATCAACAGACCGCCGACGAAGGATCCCGCGAGTCCACACACGAAAGCGGTCGCCCAATCGATGCCTTTGCGTGAGCGTCCAAGCAGGAGTTGGGCGGCACCGCCAATGAGCATTCCGAAAAGGACCAGGCCGATGATCAACATGCACGCAGCCTAGCCACCCCGACGCCGTCCGGGCTCTCCAGCGCAGCGCCAACCCAGCAGCCGGCGACCGCCGCCGAGGGGACCAAAGCGGCGAGCTCGCGCGCCTGTGACTGCGGGAATAGGTCGGGAACGCTGCGGGCGTGATCATGTCAGCCCAACTGCGACTGAGGTCTTGGTCGGAGTGGGTGGTCTTATGGGGTCTTGGTTGGTAGCTGCCGGGGGCCCGGTGGTACCGGTTCGAACTCGAGCAGGGCGCGAGCGGTGCGCTCGTCTGTGATGAGGACGTTGATGAGACGGGACCGGGCTACTGCGGCGATGGCGGGAGCCTTTTCCAGACCTCCGGCTACGCCGAGCACTTGGGGGACGGCGACGAGTTGCTCGGCGGAGATGGAGATCCGTCGTTTCGTGACAGCTGCGTCTATCGGGCAGCCGTCGTCGCCGATGAAGATGCCCACCATCTCGGCCCGGGCGCCCCGGCGGTTCAGCTCTTCCTGATCCGCAGCCGACAGGCTTTCCTGGACCTGAGTGATCGGGGGGTTCCAGGAGCCGATCGATACGACGGCTAGCGCGAGCCGACTGTAGGTCGCCAGAACAGTGGAAATCGCTGGGTCTCGGCGGAGTGCCAGTGCGGTCGTCTCAGATTCGACGAACAGCGGCGCGAAAATTGACATCGTTCTGACTTGGGAGCGGCCAGCAACTCCACGGAGGACTTCGACTGGTGATTGCTCGAAGTCGAATCCCACGCTGCCAGTGAGAGCGACGAGGGTCGATTCGGGGAGCAGTTCCATGAACGCACCGATTTTCGACAGCGTACGTCCCCAGGAGAAACCGAACACGTCACCGGGGTTGACTGTCCGCCGAACGTAGGAAGCGGCGGCCTGGGCGAGCGCCTCACGGTTTTCCGCTTCATCCTCGACCCCGGCGACCACGATGGTGCGAGCGAGTTGGAGATGCTGGGCGAGACGCTCAGACAGTTGGCCGTCACGGATCACGCCGTCCAAGATCGTGATCCGAACGAGCCCTTCGTCACGGGCTTGCTCCAGCAGCCTGGCGACCTTGAACCGCGACAGGCCCAGACGAGCGGCGATCTGGGTCTTCGGCTTGTCCTCAAGGTAGTAGGAGCGCGCGACGTCGACCATCAGGTCACGATCGTCAGCCATTCCATCCCCTCTCTTCCATCTCGCTCGGGGTATCTCATCTGAGCGTAGTTGACGCAGGTGCGCACTTGGAGCTTGACAGTCCGACCCGTCGGGACTATTTTGCTCATATGGGCATGAGACGCTCACATGAGCAAGGAGGTTCGATGGAACTGCTCCCAGAATCGAGGCTGACCAGCAGGGGCAGCGAGCGAGTTCGACAGATCCTGAACCGGGCGTGACATGCGCCTCACGGTGAACGGGCTCGACCAAGAGATCGCCTACGACCGCCATGCCGTCGAGGACCTACTCGTCCCCCTCCTGCAGGAGTGGATCGCCCGAACGCAAGGCGTCGGTCGTCACTACGCCTTCCTGGCCGCCCCGCCGGGCACGGGGAAGTCGACGATCGCCATGCTGCTCGAGCGCCACTTCGGCAACGACCTGCAATGCCTGGGGATCGACGGCTTCCATTACCCACAACAGGCTCTCGACTCAACGACAGTCCTCGACGAGGACGGTCGAGAAGTCTCGCTCGCATCCATCAAGGGGGCGCCCGAGACGTTCGACGTCGCGGAATTGGAACGGCTGCTGGCACGCTCCTCCAGCCGGGACGTCCGCTGGCCGGTCTACGACCGCAGACTCCACGACGTCGTGGCGGACGGAGCCACCGTCACCGCCCACCACATCCTGCTCGAGGGAAACTGGCTCCTCCTCGACGAGGACCCCTGGCGTAGCCTGCGGCGCCATGCCGAGGTGGCCATCTTCATCAAGGCCCCTCCTGCGATGCTGCGAGAACGCCTCGTGAATCGGAAGGTGGCTGGCGGGTTGAGCCGCCCGGAAGCTGAGGCCTTCTACCTGCTCAGCGACGGCCCCAACGTGGAACGAGTCCTGTCTCGATCACATCTCGATTCTGTCGATCTCCTGCTGGAGATGGACGCCAATGGTGCACTACATGAAAGGAAGAAGTCATGACCGAAGACAAACCCAGCTTCCGCGCGAGGCTCCAGGCAGGCGGTGGATTCCTCACAGCCATGGTGATCCCGAACATCGGGGCATTCATCGCGTGGGGCTTCATCACGGCGCTCTTCATCCCAACCGGATGGCTCCCGAACGAGGACCTCGCCGAACTTGTCGGCCCCATGATCACCTACCTCCTGCCGTTGCTGCTGGCCTACACGGGCGGCCATCTGGTCCACGGCCAGCGCGGTGGCGTGGCCGGAACGATCGGTGTCGTTGGTCTTGTGGTGGGTGCCCCGATTCCGATGTTCCTGGGCGCGATGATCATGGGCCCACTGAGTGCCTGGATCATCAAGAAGTGGGACGAGTTGATCCAACCCCGCATCCGCCCCGGCTTCGAAATGGTGGTCAACAACTTCGGCCTGGGCATCATCGGTTTCTTCTTGGCCCTTCTGTCCTACAAGTTCATCGGCCCGGTCGTCCTGTCGATCAACGAAGTGCTGACATCTGCGGTGAACGGCCTGCTGACAACCGGCTTCCTTCCCATCCTTGCCCTGCTGAACGAACCCGCCAAGGTGCTCTTCCTGAACAACGTGATCGACCAGGGCATCTACTACCCGCTCGGCCTGCAGGCGGCGGCGACCGCAGGCAAATCGATCTTCTTCATGGTCGCCTCGAACCCCGGCCCCGGCCTGGGACTCCTTCTGGCCTACACGTTCTTCAGCGGCTCGAAGGTGCTGCGTGAGACCGCCCCGGGTGCCATCATCATCCACTTCTTCGGAGGCATCCACGAGATCTACTTCCCGTACGTGTTCGCCAAGCCCATCACTCTCATCGGCATGATCCTCGGTGCCGGCTCCGGTATCGCGACCGCGCAAATCCTGGGTGCCGGCCTGGTCGCAGGTCCCTCCCCGGGCTCCATCTTCGCCTACCTTCTCCTCACCCCCCGCGGCGGTTTCGTGGGCACCATCGCAGCTGTCGTGGTAGCCACGGCCGTCTCCTTCGTCGTCAACGCGTTCCTCCTCAAGCTGTCCGCGAAGCGCGACTCGGCGAAGGAAGGCGCAGAACTCGAAGCCGAACTCGAAGAAGCCAAGGCCCGCGTCGCCGCCATGAAGCAGGAAGGCAAGGACGTCCTGAACGTCGCCTTGGCGTCGATCACCGCACCGCCGGACCAGGCCTCGGCCACGAAGATCCGGAAGGTCGTCTTCGCCTGCGACGCCGGCATGGGCAGCAGCACCATGGGGGCCAGCGTGTTCCGCAAGCAGATCGACAAAGCCGGCCTGCCCGTGGAGGTGATCAACACCGCCATCGAGAAGATTCCAACGGACGCGGACGTCGTGGTCACCCACAAGAACCTGGCCGAACGGGCGCGGATGGCTCACCGCGACATCGAAATCGTGTCGATCGACAACTTCCTGTCTGACCGTAACCTCAACGAATTGCTCGCCCGGATCGAAGAGCAGCAAGGGGTCACCAGTGCACACTGAAGCGTGCTACATCACCGGTACCCGCCAGTGCGAGGTGATGACGAGTGAACTCCCACCCCTGGGCGCGTCCGAAGTCCTGATGAAGGTCGTCAGCAGCAGCATGTGCTACTCAACCCACAAGGCGTTCGACTTTGGCGCCAAACACAAGCGTGTACCGGACAACCTCGGTGAGGTGGCCGTCATGACGGGTCACGAGTTCGCCGGCATCGTCGAACAGGTCGGGGACACCTACAAGGACAGATACCACCCGGGCCAGAAGATCGTCATCCAGCCCGCCATGGGCCTGGAGTCAGGGTATTCGCCAGGTTACAGCTACCCCCACTACGGGGGGGATGCGACCTACACGATCATTCCCGAAGTCGCGATCGAGAAGGGGTGCATCCTGCCGTACGACGTCAAGTACTTCGCGGACGCATCGTTGGCGGAGCCGATGTCGTGCATCATCGGCGCATTCCATGCCAGCTATCACACCACCCCGTACGTGTATGAGCACGAGATGGGCATCCGGCGGGGCGGGAACCTGGCGCTGCTCGGTGCAGCCGGGCCGATGGGGTTGGCCGCGGTCGACTACGCGATCCACGGACCGTTCGAACCGGCCCTGATCGTCGTCACGGACGTCGACGAGGCGCGGCTCACCAGGGCCGCCAGCCTTCTCCCGCCGTCGCTCCTCGACGGTACGGACCGGCGCCTGGTGTACCTGAATACGAAGGGCTCCAAAGACGCCGCGAAGGAGATCAGGGCCTTCTCGGGCAAGAAGGGATTCGACGACGTCATGGTCTACGCCGCCAGCCGCAGCCTGATCGAGACTGCCGACCTGCTGCTTGGCTCCGACGGGTGCCTGAACTTCTTCGCCGGCCCGCAGGACAAGAAATTCTCGGCCCTGTTCAACTTCTACAACGTGCACTATGAGGGGACTCACCTGGTTGGCACGTCAGGAGGATCACGAAGCGACATGGAGGAATGCTTGGCCATGTCAGCGGCAGGGCAACTGAACCCCTCGTTGATGGTCACCCATGTCGGAGGCATCGACGCAGTGCCACCAACACTGCGGGACCTGCCACGGATTCCTGGGGGAAAGAAGCTGTTCTACCCCCAGATCCACATGCCGTTGGTCGCCATCGAGGAGATCCGCGCTCACGTCGAACAGGACGCGAGGTTCGAAGCGCTGGCGGACATCTGCGAGGCCAACAACAACACCTGGAACCTCGAAGCCGAACAGTACCTCCTCGCCCACTGGACGTGAACGAGCAGGGGGACACTATCGTGGGCGGCGACCGTCGCATGGGGCGCGGTCGTCTGACGGGTCAGTCGGGGAGGTCGCCGTCGTCCTGCAGGTCGGAGCCCCATCCGGCGGTGAAGAGGACGTCCGCCCCCTGGGTGTCGTCAACCAGTCGTGCCAGCAGCTCAGCGGCGGTTCTTGAGCGCAGCAGCGCGTACTGGTCCAGCGAGTTGAGCGGTGCGATGCCGGCGACCTGCCAAATGCGCTGCGCCAACTCGGGCGACAGTTCGATGTCGGCCGGCCAGGGGAGTTCGACGAACTCGCTCGCCCTGGCGATGGTCGAACGCACCACGGCCTCGGCCGCGCCGAGCTCTGAGGGGGTGGACTCGTCCAACTCCAAAGCGGCGAACTCGCGCACCTGTGCCCGCGGGAACGGGTCATCCTGCAGCCAGCGCACCACCTCGAACCGTGCGGCGCCGATCGCGAGCAGCCCGATCAGGCCCGCGGTCCGCTCCACCGAAACGATGCGCGCCACCGTGCCCACCCCGAACCGCACGTCGCCACCCCCGACCTCTGAGCCTCGCTCGATCAGTACCACCCCGAACTCGGGCTCGGTGTCCCCGAGCACCGACGACAACATCTCGACGTAGCGCGGCTCGAAGACTCGCAGCGGCAACGGCATGCCGGGAAACAGCACGGTGCCGAGCGGGAACATCGCTAGCTCACGCGTGGCGCCGGTCATGACGGCGATCCTGCCGGACGCGGGCCGGCGAAGCGAGCCGCAACCGAAGATCCACCGTGAGGGACACGATCGGACCCTCCGAGTGCGGTGATCAGGCGGCGCGACGGTCTACCACGTGGGTTTCGCGGGCGCGGAGCCACGGTGCGGCTGCCAGCAGCGTGATCGCTCCGGTGACGGCGAAGGCCAGGGAGTAGCTGCCGTGGTCGACGAGCAGCCCGGCGATGATCGGGCCGATGATCGAGCCGAGGTCCTGCACCATCTGGAAGGCGGCGAGCACCGGGCCAGCGTTGCGGTCGCGGCCCACCACGTCGGCCAGTGACGCCTGCTGGGCCGGGTTCAGGGCACCGGCGCCGACCCCGGCGACCACCGAGACGATCACCAACACCGGCAGGTCCTGCGCCAGCCCGGTCGCGGCGGTGGCAACGCCGGAGACGACCAGCCCACCGAGAATGAATGGTTTGCGTCCGATCCGGTCCGATCGGCGTCCGGCAAGGAGGAGGCCGGCCGCGTTTCCTGCGGCGAACACGGCAAGCGCCATCCCCGCCACCCACGGCTGCGTGCCGATGACCGTGGTGGCGAACAGCGGCAGGATCGCGTTGCGCACCCCGAAGTTGGCCCAGCCGTTGGCGAACCCGGACCCGAACGCTGCCCGGTAGGCGCTGTCGCTCCACGCCTCGCGTACCGTCATCACAGGCAGCACCGGGCTGCCCGGCGCCGGACGAAGGGACGCGTGACGCAGGAAGACCGCGACGATCCCTGCCGCGATCAGGAGCGCGACGGCATAGACCAGGAACGGCACCCGCAGACCGAGGCCGCCTAGCAGGCCGCCGATGACCGGGCCGCCGACTCCGCCGAGCAGGAAGGCTGTCGCGTAGGCGGAGGACACCCGGGCCCGGATGCTGGGTGGCGCCAAGCGAACCAGGAGCGCGACCGCGGAAACGGTGAACATCGTGGACCCGATCCCGCCGAGGCCCCGGAAGACCAGCAGCTGCCAGTAGTCCTGGGCGAAGGCGGTCGCTCCGGTGGACAGCGCGACGATGACCAGCCCGGCGAGGTAGACCGGACGTTCACCGAGCCGGGCGATGAGCCGTCCACCCGCCGGCGCGAAGACGAGACGGAAGAACGCGAAGGCACTGACGACCACGCTGGACGCGAAGGCCCCGACGCCGAAACTCTGCGCGAACGACGGCAGCACCGGGGTGATCAGCCCAAAGCCGACCGCGATCACGAAGGCTGCGGCAACAAGCACCCAGATCTCGCCGGGGATGCGAGGCCGCCCGCCCAGCGACACGGCAAGGCTCTCATCGGGCACGATCAACCAGTATGCCGTCGGCACCGAGCTGGTGCGTGGACGACTGCCTCAAGGCTCAGGCGGGGACCAGGGAGGTGACCGGCAGCGAGTCGTAGGCGCGGGTGGCGTTGTTGATCTTGCGGCGTCCTTCGCCGACCTCGAAGCTCTGCACGCGGCGGACGAGGGCGTCGAGCACGGCGTGCGCCTCGAGTCGGGCCAGGCCTTGGCCGGCGCAGGTGTGGGGACCGTACCCGAACGAGAGGTGGTCGATCGGGTTGCGGCGCACCAGGAAGGTGTCCGGGTCCTGGTAGTGGCGCTCGTCTCGATTGCCGGACCCGAACAGCAACGCCAACCGAGCGTCCTTGGGAATCAGCGTGCCGTCGACGACGACGTCCGACTTCACCAACCGCGAGAAGGCGTGCGCGGGGGCCTCGATGCGTAGCACCTCGTTGAACGCCGAGGGCACCAACGACGGGTTCTCACGCAGGATCTGGTACTGGTCCGGGTTCTTCGCGAGGTGGAACACGGCGTTGCCGATGGCCGCCACCGTGGTGTCCATCCCGGCCGCGACGTACTGGTGGATGATGTGGGGCGGCGCATCCGGCGGGATGGCGCCCCGGTCGGCGGCGTCGAAGATCGCGCGTCCCATGCTGCCCTCGGCCAGGTCGTCGGCCGTGACGCCGCTGGCCCATCCGAACAGTTCGCCGGCGATGGGGAAGTTCTCGGCGGTGCGCTGGTTCATCGGGCCGAGCACGTTGAACGCCGCCTCCCCCCAGCGCAGGATGTTGTCGCGCGGGGTGCCCTGGATGCCGATCAGGTCGGCCACGACCAGCCGCGGCAGGGCGCGGGCCAGGTCGTCCACGGCGTCGAAGGTGCCCCGCTCGACGAGGCCGGCAACCATGGTGTCGGCCTTCGCGTCGATCTCGGCCTTCATGCCTCGAAGGGCACGCGGGGAGAGGTTCTCGGTGAGCGCGGCGCGCAGGGGAGCGTGGTCCGGCGGGTCGGTGGTCAACGTAGTGCCGACGAGAACGTCGTTCATCGTCTCGTTGAACGCGAACTTGTTGGAGGAGAACACCTCCCAGTTCGCCAGCGCGTCCCGGATCGCCTCGTACCGCGTGAACGCGTACACGTCGTTCTTCGGCAGGTACACCACAGACGCTTGGGCCCGGAGTTGGGCGAAGCTGGGGTAGGGGTCGAGCAGGACCTCGTCGGCGAAGATGTCGACATCCGAGGTCGCGAGTTGGTCGACGGTCATCGTTGACACCTCACTGAGAAAGGGGGCCGTACGGGGTGACGGTTTGAACCAGTGAACGCGACGGTGGCTTATTAGACAAGAACATGTTGCGCATGGACTTCATGCACGCCGCGCATGGTGTTCGGACCCGGGGCGCCGTCAACGCACGGCTGCGATCGCGTCGAAGAGTAACTGTCGCAGCCAGGCGGTGAAGGCTTGGTCGCTGAGCCACGGGTTCCAGACGAGGTCGATGCCGAGGCCCTGGATCGGGTAGGGGAACTCCTCGATCCGCAGGTTGAAGTAGCCCTGCAGCGCGGTCGCCACACGGTACCGGTGAACCGCCACCCCGCCGGTGTTCGCGACCAGCCCGGGGATCATCATGTTGTCCATCACCCGGTGCCTGATCGTGTAGGGCACCTTGTGTGCGTCCAGCACCTCGTAGGGACGGACGCGGTCCTGCGGCGCCCCCCAGGCGACATGGGGCAGGCCGGCGAGGAGTTCGGTGGCGCCGGCGTCCCGGGGGGCGTTGGCAGGGGTGATGACGACCCAGCGGTCGTCGTAGAGCCGCTCGCGCGGGAACCGCGTCGGAAAGCCCTCGGAGAGCAGCGCCACATCGGCCCCCTGCTCGGCGAACACCGTGGTCGAGGTGGGATTCGTTGTCTCCAGCAGCAGCCCCGCGTGCGGGGCGCGCTCGGCGAGCAGGCGCGCGAGGGAGCCCCCCATGAAGAACGCGGTGCTCGTGGTCAGCGCCACCGTGATGGTGCGCCGCGTCGTGGCGGGGTCGAAGGTCGTGGCGTTGACCAGGCGTGCGGTGGAGTGCAGGACGCGCTCGAGGGGATCGAGCAGCTCGGAGGCCAGCGGCGTGAGGCGCATGCCACTGCCCTGGCGCACGAGCAGTTCGTCGCCCAGCAGGCGTCGCAACCGGCGGAGGGCGTGACTCATCGCTGGCTGCGACAGCCCAACCTTGTCGGCGGCCCGCGTCACTGAGCGCTCCTCCAGCAGGGCGAGCAGCGGCACGAGGAGGTTGAGGTTGACCGACGCCAAACGCGCGAGGTCGGCATCCATGGCGGTGGTGGGGTGCAGGGTCATCTCGTTCCCGTCAGTAGTTATTCACGGTGCGCATGGTGTCCGTGACAAGAATGCACTTTGCGAAGTGTTCAGTGTCTTCCACACTCAGAAGGAGCCCGGACGGAATGCCGGTCGTCCGCCAGATGTGGGGAGTACAGATGAAGATCACCGTCGATCGTGTGAAGTGCGAAGGCCACGGACTGTGCGAGGAGGCTGCGCCGTCCCTCATGCACCTGGATGACGAAGGAGAACTCGTCATCGACGTCGAGACCGTGACCGACCCTGCGGACATCGACGGTGCGCTGGCCGCGGCTCGGGTCTGCCCGGTCGCCGCGCTGCGCGTAGCGTGATGGCGTCCGGCCTGCGGCGGATCGTCGTTGTCGGCTACGGCATCGCCGGCTTGACCGCGGCGGACGCGCTGCGGGCCGGGGGGTTCGACGGCGAACTCACCGTGGTCGGCGAGGAACACCACCACCCCTACAGTCGGCCGGCGTTGTCGAAGGCCGCGCTCGTCGAATCCGGCGCGATGACGGCGCACGAGCTGCCGGCGCCCACCCACGACGCCATCGAGCGGCTCGGGGTCGCGGCGACGGCGCTGGACACCGGGCGGCGCGTCGTCGCGCTCGCCGACGGCAACGAGGTGCCCTATGACGGGCTGGTGATCGCCTCCGGTTCCCGGGCTGGACGACTCGCGGATCGGTCACTGGTAGCCGACGACCTTGAGGAACTGGTGTTGCGCACGGTCGACGACGCCCGGGTGCTGCGGGAGCGCGTCCAGGCACGTCCGTCCGTGGTCGTGGTCGGTGGCGGCCCGCTCGGAATGGAAGTCGCCTCCGGATGCCTCGCCGCCGGCTGCCAGGTGACCGTCGTGGCCCAGGGACGTCCACTGACCCGGCTCTTGGGACCCTTTCTCGCTGACCTGTTCGTGGCGGCCGGCCTGCGCCAGGGCCTGCGCGTCGCCACCGCGTCGGCCGTCCGGGTTCGCGCTGACCGCGGGCGTCCGGTCGTGGAGCTCGAGGACGGTTCCACCGTGACCGGTGACCTCCTCGTCAGTGCGGTCGGGGACGTCCCGAACACCAACTGGCTGGCCTCGTCCGGGCTGCTCACCGGGGACGTCCTCGCGGTCGACAGTCGTGGGCGGGTGCGTCCCGACATCGTGGCCGCCGGTGACGTCTGCGCGTTCCCCACCCCGCAGGGCGTGCGCCGCATTCCGTTGTGGACCAGCGCCATTGAGCAGGCGAAGGTGGCCGCGCTCGGGCTGCTGCGTGGCGACGAGGCAGCCCGCCTCGCGTACCAGCCATACTTCTGGACCGAGCAGTTCGGCCTGAACTTCAAGTGCGTGGGTCTGATGCCCGTCGCGGGTCCCCCCGAGGTGGTCGACGGCGATCCGTTGGACGGCTCAGCCCTGATGCGCTGGGACCTCGGGGACGGGACGGCCAGCGCGGCAGCGCTCAACTACCGCATCCCGGTGCCCAAGTTGAGGCGGCTCGCGACCCCTGTGCCCGTAGGGTGACGTCCGGGCTCACCTGCCACCTGCGCGAACGGCACCGCTGAATTGGGAGGCGAAGCCAGCCCTGAGCATCCCCGAGCCCAGCGGAGGTGGTGGGAGGAACGGTGGCGGTCTACGATCGGCTGGTGCCCTTCCTCATCGAGACCTTCGACAAGCCCGACAGCCTGCCACTGCGCCAGAAGACCCGTCCGGAGCACCTGGCCTACCTCACCGAGAACGCCGGCATCCTGCTGGCAGCAGGTGCCAAGTGGACCGACGACGATCAGACCGCGCTGGGCAGCGTCCTGATCGTGGACGTGGAATCCCGCGAGGCGGCCGAGGCGTTCGCCGCGGGTGACCCGTTCGCCAAGGCCGGCCTGTTCAGCCACGTGACCATCACGAAGTGGCGCGTGGCTTTCCTCGACCACACCAACCGACTGCCTGCTTAAGCACGGCCACCGCGGCGCGGTTCGGCCGCGGCGTGGGACGCGCGGGTTAGGCTGGGCGAAGCCCGTGGCACGGGTACCCATGCCGAATGGAAAGCCCAGACACAGTGACTGCAGCGTCGAAGCGTCGATCGAAGCTCGTGGCGGCCACTGGAATTGTCGTCCTGATGGCCACCGGTGGTCTGGCTGCGCCGGCTGACGGGGCGACGCCCGCGGTGGTGAACCCGGTTGGAGCCGCGCCAGGCAGCGGGCTGTCGGTGACCCGGCCGGGGCTGGTCGGCTCAACGAATCTGAGGATCCTCGCACCCTCGACTGCTTCACGGGTCGCCGCCAAGACGACGAAGATCACTTCGGATGTTACGGACGCGACGATCGGCCGCTACGGCACGCGCACCAGCGGAACCTTCGAGGTGAAGGCGGAGGGCTCGACGCTGCGCTATCAGTGGCAGCGCCGCTCGCCGTCGGGCGGGGCGTGGAAGACGATCTCCGGAGCCACGTCCGCTCGGTACACCGCCAAGGCCAGCGCGTGGTCGAATGGCACCCGGTTCCGGGTGATCGTGACCGGCAAGAGTGGCAAGGCGGTCTCCAGGGCGGCGAAGCTGACGATTCTGTACCCGACGAACACGCCTGCCGGGGACGCGGAAGCAGCTTTCGGCCTCAGCGGACTCACCCAGGGGGTGGACCTGTCGGCCTACCAGCACACCCCGTCGGGGAAGGTGAACCTGAAGGCCGTCGCGGCGTGGGCCGGCGCCGACGGGTTCACGGTGCTGCGCAACGGCAGCGGTGCGCGTCCGATCAAGCAGCAGTACATCGACGTGTGCACGGACAGGACTGCATCGACCGGCCGCAAGCCGGTCGTTGAGGATTGCGCGTACCGGGTGCTCGCCGACGGTGTACAGGCCTCCGGGTTGTCACTGGGTCACTACTGGTTCAACGGCTGGATCTCCTCCATCGACACGACCAAGGGCCAGCTGTTCGCCGGTGGCTACACGCCCAAGGCCTCAGCCGCGCAGTTCGTCACGTGGCTCACGACCGACGGGAACTACACCAAGGACAGCACCGACCCTGTGGTGCTGGACGTCGAAGCCGGCCGGGCGTGGACCAAGACCTCCCAGGGCAAGACGTACGAGCTGACCCTGCGGGCCTGGAACCCAAGCGAGGCTGCCGAATTCCTGACCGCCGTGAAGCAGTCGCTCACCCGCGACGGCTACCAGGCGAACCTGTACGTGTATATGAGCGCGAATGTCGCAGCCCAGCAATCCAACGGCGCCTACGTCTGGACCGACATTGCTGGCAGCGCTCGACTCTGGGTCGCCTTCTGGGGTACCAACAACGGACGCATCCCCGACACGATGCCCTCAGTCGGGCCATGGGCCTACTACGGTGGCTGGTCGATCTGGCAGTACACGAGCAACGCCAGGCTCGCCGGCACTGGAGTCGGCGCGATCGATGGCGACATCGCCAAGGCCGATGCGTGGACCCCGCGCTGAGCAGAAGAGATGTCGAGCACTGGGACTCCTGCAGGTGGTTCCCGACCCCTCGGAGAACCCGAACGGCAGGTTCTGAGCTGTCAGGTGCGGGCAAGCAACCGTTCAAAGACGACGGTTCGGTCGAACTGGAGCGAATGGAGGCGGGCCCGCTCTTGGAGAGCCTGCCGCTCGTCGGCGGTCATGTCAACCACCGCGCGGTCGATCGCCGCCGCGATCCCGGCCGGGTCCTCGATCCCGACAATGAGCGCGCAGTCACCCACCGCTTCCCCGATCCCACCAGTCTCGGTGGTGATCACCGGTCCGCCACCGGCCAACATCGACTCGACCAGCGCGATCCCGAACGTCTCGACGAACTCGGGGATGGGCTTGCTCGGCAGGACGAACGCCGCGCTCCCGGCCATCAGGTGGGCCTTCTCACTGTCGCTGACGTCGTCGAGGAAGAGGATCCGGTCGGCGACCGGTGAGCCGGCTGCCAGTTCGCGCAATCGTCCGGCCTCGGGCCCGGTACCTGCGATGACCAACCGAACCCGACCGTGGGACGCGCTCCTGCCGAAGCCGTCGATGAGCTCGTCAACACCCTTGGCCTTACTCAACCGCGACAGGAACAGCACATAGCCACCTCGTTCGAGACCGCGCGCCGCCAGAGCGGCGTCGGTGGCCTGCGGTTCGATGGCGGTGAAGTCCAAGGCGTTGATCGCCGGGTAGGAGATGGCGATCTTCTGGCGGCACTGTCCGGCGAAGGTCGTCCCCAGCTGGGCGTCCAGCGTTTCGGCCTCGCCGACGATGAGTTCGCGGGTGTACTCAGAGACGGCCACGCAGACGTCGTTGGCCAGGTAGGTGGCCAGCAGGTGGGCGGCGGCGCCGTAGCGTCCGGTCTCGACACAGGTTCGGACGACGTTGGTGACGTCCGACCCGACCGCCTCGGCGATCGTGACGACCCGCACCGGGAGTCCTGACCGACGCGCGGCCTGGAGAGCGTCGTCGACCGCGACCGCGTGCGGGGAGAGGTACAGCGACATACACACCGTCGGGACCCCGTCGGTGAACAACTCGAACAGCCGGCCGGTCAGACCCGCCACGTAGCGACCGTCGATCACCTTGTAGTTCCCCACCGGATCAGGGCGCTCCACCGTGATGCCGTCCCGGTAGGGGGAGATCGAGTCGAACGGCTTCAACGGAAGCCCCGACTCGAGCAGCCGTTCCAACGGCCAACTGACGATCCGCACATCGTCGAAACCGTGGTCGAGGGCTGCCTCAGCCAGATTTCGGGCCTCACCGGCATGCCCACAGATCACCGGATCTGCGCGGACCACGAGAACGAGTCTCCGGACGGGAAGGGTCACGCGGGCCTCCTGAGATTCGGCGTCACGCCGCCGACGGGTCGGGGGCGGACGAAGTGCTAGCGATCGGGAGCCTAACACCGAGACAGCCAGCGAGGGTGTGGTCGGGTGGTGGTCTTTTCACCCTGACAGGGTGATGCGGACCCAGAACCGTCAGAGTGAGAATTCTCGTGGCAGTACGCGGCAGCCAAGACGTGCCGTGCGAACACGCACCCAGCAAGGAGCAACCATGTCAGTCGGCCCAGTGGACGTGTATGTCATCGGGTTTCCTGGAAACAAGTTCACCGGGCGCATTGCCCCGGCCATCATGGAGCAAGTGGAGAACGGTACGATCCGCATCCTCGACCTCACCTTCGTGATGAAAGACGAGGCGGGAGTCGTCACGACCCTTGCCATCAGCGATCTGGACGCCGAGACCGGAGCCAGCTTCGTCGGCATCAAGGTCGCCCAGCCCGGCGCGCTAGGCCCCGAGGACGCCGAAGAAATCAGTGATGACCTCCCCCTGAACAGCTCCGCGCTGCTGCTGGCGGTGGAGAACCTGTGGGCAGCCAAACTCGTCGACGCCCTCCAGGCAGCCGACGCCGTGGTCATCGACTACGTCCGAATCCCGGCCGATGTCGTCCAGGCCGTTCTCACCGCCTGAATCACCTCTGCAGTCCAACGAGAAAGAAGCATCCAACATGGGACTCTTGCGCATGGCCGCTCGTACGGCCGTCGTTGCTGGCACCGCAACCGCTGTGTCCGGTCGGGTGGCGCGCCGCCAGGCCGCCAGGTACGACGCCCAGGAGCAGGAGGCGTACGACGCACAGCAGCTCGCCGCCTACCAGCAACAGGAGGCGGCTCGGCAAGCCGCCGCGCAGCAGGCTGCCTACCAGCAGCAGGCTGCGGCACCGGCCGAGGATGATGCCATCGCCAGGCTCAAGCAGTTGGCTGGTCTGCATGCCGCCGGGGTGTTGTCCGATGAGGAGTTCGCGGCCGCAAAAGCCAAGGCGCTCGGGATCTGACGGCCATCAGCAGTCTTGGTGGCTCGGCTCCCCGACGTTGACCAGATTCACCGCACTGACCAACCACACGTATAGCTAACCCCCCATCGGGAAGCCCGAAAAGAAAGGAGCGCAAATGTTCACTGGAGGCGTTTGGGACTTCATTGTCTGGAGCATGTTCTTCTTCATCTGGATGTCGGCAATCATGATTTGGTTCCGGGTGATCGTTGACATGTTCTCCGACCACTCCCTCAGCGGCTGGGCCAAGGCCGGCTGGTCGCTGTTGCTGATCTTCGTTCCCTGGCTCGGGGCGTTGATCTACATGATCGCCCGCGGCTCGAGCATGAACGAACGGGCCCTCGCGGCTGCGTCCGAGATGCGCGCCAGCCAGGAGCGCTACATCAGGCAGGTTGCATCCACGACCCCCAATCCTGCCGACCAGATCGCCACCGCGAAGGCGCTGCTCGACTCGGGAGCGATCACCCAGGCCGAGTTCGGTGCTCTCAAGGGCAAGGCGCTCGCCTGATCCAGTGGCAGGCCGTGCCCTTGGGTCACTGTGGTCCCAAGGGCACGCCCAGCCCACGTTGTCGTTGTCAGCCCACGTCCTAGTTATTGGAGTCTTCATGTTCGGGATCCGTTCCACTGCCGTTTTCGCCGCCTTGCTCGGGGTGTCCTTGTCGCTGACTGCGTGCGCTCCCCCCGCGACCGCCGACGCGAACGCCGCCTACTGCGCAAGTTCGGCCGCCGCGCAAGCCGAAGTGGTGAAGCTGAAGGCGATGGTCACCAGTGACAAGGCCACCCTGGACACGATCGCCAATCAACGTGCCGCGGTCTACACGGCAAACAAGGTCGTGGCCAAGGATGCGGAAAAGCTGGCTGAGGAGGTGCGCAAGGAGGTTATCGCCGCCGACGCCGCCTTCGACTCGGCGATCATGGCCATTCCTGGCGAAGCTACCGTTCCGGAGGCGGCCGCCGCGTACCAGGAGGCCGTGAAGGCCTGGGAGGCGGCCGTTGCGGCCATCCGATCCAAGGTCGGTTGCAAGTAGCGCCAGGTCGATCCAGGCGCGGCGCCCATACGTGGGCTTCCGCCTCGAGGAAGGTGGGTCTGCTGTGGATGACGTCAACGGCAACCCGCGCCAGGGTCGCGATGCAACTGGGCTCGTGCCGCTGCTGTCCTGGGGTCGGCGGTACGACCGGAGCTGGCTGTCGAAAGACGCGGTGGCCGGACTGACGTTGTGGGGCTTGCTCGTTCCGCAGGGAATGGCCTACGCGGGAATAGCTGGGCTGCCGCCACAAGCCGGTCTCTACACTCTGGTCGTCTCGCTCCTGGTGTATGCGCTGTTCGGCACGTCCCGGCACCTCTCGGTGGGGCCGACGTCGGCCACATCGGCGCTGCTGGCCTCGGCCGCGTTGCTCGCGGTGGGAGCGGGAACGATCGGCGAGGTTGATCCGGCCGTCTATCAGGCCTACGCCTCGGCGTTCGTCCTCGTCACCGGGCTGGTCTTTCTGGGCGCCGGGTTGGCCAAGTTGGGGTTCATCACCCAGTTCCTGTCCAAGCCGGTGATGGACGGCTTCGTCTTGGGCTTGGCCCTGTTCGTCGCGGTGGGCCAACTGAACAAGGTGTTCGGTGTGGCCAAGCCGGAGGGGAACACCGTCGAGAAGCTGTTCGGGATCCTGCAGGCGATTCCGGACTCGAACTGGCCGACGGTGGCGGTGGGTCTCGCGGCGCTGGTCCTGCTCTTCGCCCTACCCCGCTGGAACCGGCGGATCCCGGCTGGGCTGGTGGTTCTGTTCTCGGCCATCGCGGTCAGTGCGGCGCTGGACCTGAGCGGCCGCTACGGCGTCAAGGTGATCGGGACGCTGCCCGCCGGTCTCCCGGCACTGACCTTCAGCCCGATCCCGCTCCGCGCCTACCTGGCGATGCTGTTGCCGGCGATCGGTGTCCTGCTCGTCGCCTTCAGCGAGGCGCTGGGTGCGGCCCGGGAGTTCGCGGACCGGCATGGCTACGAAGTAGACCCCGATCAGGAGCTCACTGCCCACGCGGCCACCAACCTGGTCAGCGCGCTGTTCGGCGGCATGATCGCCGCCGGCGGAATGTCGGGGAGCGCGGTGAAGGAGGGAGCGGGCGCGAAGTCCCAGGTGTCCAACCTGATTGCCTGGGTCGCCACGGTGATCACCTTGCTATTCCTGACTCCGCTGTTCAGTTCCCTGCCGGACGCGGTTCTGGCAGCGCTGATCATCCAAGCGATCTGGAGCATCATCGCCGCCCGCAAGCTCAAGCGGCTGCGCGCCGCGTCGCGCACGGAGTTCTGGTTTGGTCTCTTCGCGATGCTCGGGGTCGTGTTCATCGACGTCCTCGAGGGGATGATCATCGGCCTGGTGTCGTCGCTGCTGTTCGTCGTCTACCGGACCAGCCGGCCACATCTGGCCGTCCTCGGCGCCCTCCCCGAGTTCCCGGGCACGTACGCCGAACTGAGCCGACACCCGGAGTGCACCACGGTCCCAGGCGTACTGATCGTGCGACTCGACGGACCGCTCTACTACGCCAACGCCTTGACCGTTCGGGACACGATCAAGACCCTCGTCGATCAGAACGTCCCTGCGCCGCGGGCCCTGATCATCGACCTGCGGGTCCAGGCCGGCCTGGACCTGACCTCCGCGGAAGTGCTGGCCGGACTGCTCCGCGAGCTGCAGGGACGTGGGCTTGAGGTCCGCCTCGCTGACGTCCACGCCCCCGTCATCGATCTCATGCGCAGTCTCGGGATCTTCGAGGTCCTCGACGAACGACACGTGCTGCGAAACGTGAACGAGGCCGTTCGCGACCTCGGGAAGGGGCCCGCGAATGAGCCAGCACCGCACCCTGCCGGAGGTTGAGGCGTACTCGCGGTTGGCGGGCGTCTATGACGAGATCGTGGTGGACCCCTGTTTCCCCGGCTGGGCCGACTTCCTCGACCACCTGTGGGGCGGCGAGGAGCGTGGTGTCCATCGGGTCCTCGATGTTTGCTGCGGCACCGGCCTCTTGGCCGCCGAACTGATCGGTCGGGGTTACTACGTCAAGGGAGTCGACGCGTCACCGGCCATGCTCGCCCGCGCCCATCGCCTCCTTGGCCGGGACGCCGACCTGGAGCGGGTGGTCCTTCCGGAGCTTTCGGTGGCAGGGGTCTTCGACGCCGCCGTTTCTACTTTCGATGGCCTCAATTACCTGGACCTGCCGGCCTTCCAACAGAGCCTGGCAGCCATCGCGCGCCAGCTTCGGCCACAGGGTTGGTTGGTCTTCGACCTCCACACCGACGCCATGCTCCGCCTCGCGGCCAGCCTGCCGAGCGTTGCGGGCGAACGGGACGGAACCGCCTTCACCATCCACTACCAGGTCGACCAGAGCGCGCGGACGTGTGACGCGCACATCGAAGTCACCCGGTCAGCGGACGGCGAGCCGTTCAGCGAGCACCACCGCCAGTTCTTCCACAGCGACGAGGACGTTCGGTCAGCGCTCGCCGACGCCGGATTCGGACTCGTGGCGGTCACCGAGGAGTACACCGACGCGCCCGTGACGCAGGACACCCTGCGGGCAACCTGGACGGCCAAGCGCGTGGCACCAGGTGGCGCCGCCCGGGCTCAATAGACCGTCGGGATCCTGCGCAGGGGTAGGTCGGCCGGCTGGTAGGCGCCGGGATCCTGGCGGTCCGGCAGTGTGATCTCCCGCTTCGCCAGCGGCTCGTACGGCACTCGGCTGAGCAAATGGGTGATGATGTTGAGCCGTCCGCGCTTCTTGTCGTCGGTGTCGGCGATCAACCATGGGGCCCAGGCAGTGTCGGTCGCGGCGAGCATGGCGTCGCGGGCCCGCGAGTAGTCGTACCAGCGACTGTAGGACTTGAGGTCCATGTCGGTCAGCTTCCACACCTTGCGAGGGTCATCGATTCGGCCTTGCAGGCGACGGGTCTGCTCCTGCGGGCTGACTTCCAGCCAGTACTTGATCAGGATGATCCCCGATTCGACCATCGCCTTCTCCACGGCCGGGGTCATCTCCAGGAACCGCTGGACGAGTTCGTCCGAGGTGAACCCCATGACCCGCTCGACACCGGCGCGGTTGTACCAGCTGCGATCGAAAATCACGACCTCCCCTGCGGCCGGGAAGTGCGCCATGTACCGCTGAAGGTACATCTGCGACTTCTCCCGATCGCTCGGGGCGGGCAGGGCGACGACGCGGAAGACGCGCGGGCTGACCCGTTCGGTAATCGCCTTGATGACGCCACCCTTTCCGGCAGTGTCACGCCCTTCGAACACGATGCAGACCTTGGCGCCGGTCGCCTTCACCCACTCCTGCATGGCCACCAGTTCGCCGTGCAGCAGCCGCAACTCCTTGAGGTACTCCTTCTCTTTCATCGGGCCCGCCGGGACGGGGGCCTCGCCGGTGGTCGTGGTCGGGGACGGCGGGCGAGCGGCCACCTGTTCGGTCAGCTTGGCTGGCCGTGACGACTCACCCTTGCGCTTCTGCTTCGCCTTTCCCATCTCAGCTACCTCCACGTCAATCGATGGACTGCTCAAGCTGTCCCGGCGTCCGTCGGGATCACTGGCCGCGCTGCGGTGCGACGGCGTGTGCGGGGTCGAGCACGACGGCGGTCGCCTCGGCCTGCCGCCGGCGACGCGGGATCTTGCTCAGTTCGACGGCGAGTGGCACCAGCAGGGCCAAGCCGAGGCACGCCAACCACTCACGTCCGGTGAGGGAGGTCGTGAGCAGCAGCTTCTGCATGAAGGTCCATTCGACGGCTACGACGGTGATGGCGGCCGGGATGGCCAGGGTCTTCACGGCGCCGAGCAAGGGGGCTCCCAGTCCCGCTTCAGGGTCTCGGCGCAGGACGAGCCCGCTGAGGATGGTGCCGAAGGCCATCACGACGAAGGCCATGGTCATCCGCACGCTGGGCTGATCGCCGGCCAACTCGCCGGGGCCGAGCATCAGGGCCGCCAAGGTCGCAACGAAGAGGATTCCGCCGAAGAGGAGCCACTGCCGGATGGAGGTCGGGTTGGACAGTCTCACCTTGGGGTCTCTGGGCGGCCTGCTCATCAGGCGGGATCCGGCTGCCTCCTGCATGATCACGACCACAGGGAAGATCGAGATGAAGAAGTTGAGGAACAGGATCATCAACGGAGTGAGGGCCATACCGCCGTTGATGTTGAAGATGCTGGCACAGAGGAAGAGCAGCACCAGCGACAACAGCTGCGACATCTGGTACCGGATGTAGTTGACGATCTTCTCGTAGGTGCTGCGCCCCAGACTGATCGCGGTGACCAGCGTCCCGAAGTTGTCGTCGGTCAGGATCATCTTGCCGGCCTGCTTGGTGACCTCGCTGCCAGACCCCATCGCCACCCCGATGTCCGCCTGCTTCAGGGCTGCGGCGTCGTTGACGGCGTCGCCGGTCATCGCCACGATGTCACCGCGCTCCTGCATGAGGCGGGCCAACCGCAGCTTGTCCTGCGGTGTGACCCGACCGAACACGTGGAGTTTGGGCAGGGCTGCGGTCAACGCCTCATCGCTCATCGCGGCGATCTCGGCCCCGCTGATGGCACCCTCGCCCAGGCCGAGCTCGGCGCCGATCGCGGCCGCGGTGATGGCATGGTCGCCCGTGATCATCCGAACCTCAATGCCTGCGCCGCGGGCGATTCGCACCGCCTCGATCGCCGAAGGCCGTAGCGGGTCGATGATCCCCACCATGCCAATGAACTGCAGCGAGCCAACCAGGGACATCGGATCGGCCACAGCCTCGGATTCGAGTCCGGTCACGTCGCGAACCGCGAACGCGATCACGCGGAGGCCCTTCTCGGACAGTTCGCGGTTGGCGGCCAGGATCGCGTCCAGTTGCGCGGCGATCGGCACGACCCCGTCCGGGGTGGCTACTTCGGTGCACCGGTCCAGGACCACGTCCGGTCCGCCCTTGACCAGTTCGAGCAGTTGCACACCATTCTCGGAAGGGGCGTTGTGGAATGTGGCCATGAACTTGTAGGCCGAATCGAAGGGCACTTCGGCCACCCGCGGGTAGGCGCGACGAGTCTCCTCCGCGTCGACGCCGAGCTTCGCCGCGAGCACCACCATGGCCGCCTCGGTGGGGTCACCGATGACGGCTCCGTCGTCGGAGACAGTGGCGTCGCTGCAGAGGCAGAGCCCGTAGGCCAGCCTGGTGAAATCGGGCGTGGTGTCGCCGGCGGCGGCCCGGATGTTCCCAGTCTTGCTGTAGCCGTCTCCTGAGACGGTGTACCAGTTCGACCGGACGTACATCGTGCGAACCATCATCTCGTTCATGGTCAGGGTGCCGGTCTTGTCCGAGTTGACCGAACTGGTCGCCCCCAGGGTCTCGACGTCGGTCAGGTTCTTCACCACGGCCTTGTGCTCAGCCAACTGCTTGGCGCCGTGGGCCAGCATCGCCTGCACGAAGGTGGGCAACCCGGTGGGGATCGCAGAGACCGCCATCGCAACGCCCAGCATCAGGACCGACTCCAGCGTCTGGCCCCGAGCCACCCCGATGACCACGATCAGCAGCACCGCCGCCCAGGCGATCGCGCCCAGGACTTTGGTCAGCGAGTCGAGTTCGCGCTGCAGCGGGGACTTGCTCGGTGCCACCGCGGACAGCATCGTCGCAATCTGGCCCATTTGGGTCTTCATGCCAGTCTCGGTGACCACCATCGCGGCGGTGCCGCGGGTCACCGAGGTGTTCTGGAACACCATGTTCGTTCGATCACCGAGCGCGACCTCGTCCCGTGCCAGGATGGCCGGGTCCTTGCTGATCGGCGCGCTCTCGCCGGTCAGCGCCGCCTCCTGCGTTTCCAGCGTCGCCGAACGCAGGAGTCTTCCGTCGGCCGGGACGATGTCTCCGGATTCCAGGTTGACGATGTCGCCAGGGACGAGGTCAGTGGCACTCACCTGCAGGAGGCTCCCGCCGCGGACGACCTTGGCCTGCGGGACCTGCATCTTGGACAGCGCGTCCACGCTCGCTCGAGCTTTCATCTCCTGCTGGGTGCCCAACACCACGTTGAGTACCACGAGCAGGGCAACGACCACGCCGGTCGACAACTGCCCGATGAACACGCTCACCGCTGCCACCGCGATCAGCATCAGGTTCATCGAATCCCTGAGCTGCAATAGCGCGACCGCCCAGACAGACGGCGATGGCTCAGCCGCGATCACATTGGGGCCGTAGGTGGCCAGCCGGCCGGCCGCCTCGGTTGGCGACAACCCCGCCGCCAGGTCGGTGCCGAGTTCTGCCACCACGGACTCGGCCGGCTTGTTGAACCAGTGCGCAACTTCCTGGGAAGGCGTCGGGCGTTGATCGCTCATGTCGGTTGGCCCTTCTGCTAGCCGGCCGGTGTTGTCTTCGCGTCCTGCTTGGGAATGAAGACGCTTCGAAGAATCAGCAGTATCGATGCCGTGACCGGACCGGCCACCAGGGCACCCAAGAGCCCGAGCAGGGTTGCGCCGATCATGGCGCCGATCAGAACCAGTGATC
>CAYUWV010000016.1:0-5549 GCA_964448385.1 uncultured Propionibacteriaceae bacterium
AACCGCGTGGCCTCGCAGTCTCAGAGTAACCAGTACCTGGAGCGCGACTTCCGCTGAGGCGACGACCTCAAGGGCGCGACGGCGGCACCAGCAATGCCAGCGCGATGATCCCGATCCCCACGCCTAGCAGCACGATCGAGTCGAGCAGACGACCGCGGACGGCCAGGAGGCCCACCCGCTGACGAGGCAGCAGCCGCAGCGTCCCCCCGAGCGTGATCGAGAGTCCAATCAGGGAACTGCCGACCTTCCAGTGCCCGGTTGCCACGACCGCCAGTCCGATGGCAACACCGACCAGCACGATGGCCAGCGGCCACTGGCCCAGCACCTGCTGGACGAAGCTCTTGGGCGGACCCGGTGGAGCGTCCGAGCTCATGGCGCCAGCTGCTCTGCTCGATCCACCACGTTCGTGAGCAGCATGGCCCGCGTCATCGGCCCCACCCCGCCCGGCATCGGCGCCACCCAGGCGGCCTTGTCCCAGACCGACGGCGCGAGGTCGCCGACCAAGCCGGCCTCGGTACGCGTGATGCCCACATCCAGGCAGACCGCGCCCTCGGCGATCATGTCGCCGGTGATGAGGCTGGGCGAACCGGCTGCCGCCACCACGATGTCAGCCCGCCGCGTGTGCGCGGCCAGGTCCCGCGTCCCGGTATGGCACAGCGTCACCGTCGCGTTCTCGGAGCGGCGGGTCAGCATCAGGCCCAGCGGCCGGCCGACCGTCGTCCCGCGACCGACGACGCAGACCTCTGCGCCCGCCAGCGGCACCTCGAAGCGGCGCAGCAGTTCGATGATTCCCCGCGGGGTACAGGGCAGCGCCCCGGGCACCCCGAGCACCAGCCGTCCCAGATTCACCGGATGGAGCCCGTCAGCGTCTTTGGCCGGGTCGATGAGTTCCAGCGCCCAGTTGTCGTCCAAGTGGCGAGGCAGCGGCAACTGCACGATGTAGCCGGTACACGCCGGATCGTCGTTGAGCCCGTCGATCGCCGCGGCAACCTGGTCGGCGGAGGCATCCGCGGGCAGGTCCACTCGAATCGACTCGATCCCGACCTGCGCACAATCGCGGTGTTTGCCGGCCACGTAGGAACGGCTACCCGGATCGTCTCCGACCAGCACGGTCCCCAGCCCGGGCCGGGCGCCGCGCGCAACCAGTGCTGCCACGCGAACGGCCAGTTCGCTCTTGATCTGCTTCGCGACGGCCACACCGTCCAGCTTCTGCGCCGACATCGTCAGTGGAAGAAATGCCGGATGCCGGTGAAGTACATCGTGACTCCGGCTGCCTGCGCGGCCTCGATGGTGTCGGCGTCACGGACCGATCCGCCGGGCTGGACGATGGCAGCGACTCCGGCATCGATCAGGAGGGACGGGCCATCCGCGAAGGGGAAGAACGCGTCTGACGCCGCCACCGAGCCGGCCGCTCGGTCCCCAGCACGATCGACGGCCAGCCGGCAGGAATCCACCCGATTCACCTGGCCCATGCCGACTCCCACCGACGCACCGCCGTGAGCCAGCAGAATCGCGTTGGACTTCACCGACCGGCAGGCGCGCCAGGCGAATTCCAGGTCGGCCAAAGTGGCGGCATCCGCAGCTTCCCCCGCCACCAGCTGCCAGTTGGCCGGATCATCCCCGGGGGCGTCGATGCGGTCGGGTTCCTGCAGCAGCGCGCCGCCCGAGATGGGGACCAGTTCACGCGTCCGATGCCGGTAGACGGGCGCGCGCAAGACACGGACGTTCTTCTTCCTGGCCAGGATCTCCAGGGCCCCCGGCTCGTAGCCCGGGGCGATCACGACCTCGGTGAAAACCTCGGCGATCTGGGCCGCCGCCTCGACACTGAGCGGTCGGTTGACCGCGATCACGCCGCCGAACGCGGACACCGGGTCGCAGGCGTGCGCCTTGCGATGGGCCTCGGCGATGTCGGCACCAACCGCGATCCCGCACGGGTTGGCGTGCTTGATGATCGCCACCGCCGGTTGGGCGAAGTCGTAGGCCGCCCGGTAGGCCGCATCACCGTCGGTGTAGTTGTTGTAGCTCATCTCCTTGCCGTGCAGTTGCTCGGCCTGGGTCAGCCCCGCCGACCCAGCCGGAAACGCGTACAGGGCTGCGACCTGGTGCGAGTTCTCCCCATAACGAAGGGTGCCGACCTTGTCCCAGCTGCCGCCGATCCACGCGGGGAAGCCGTCCCCGCCGGAGGAGTCGGTGAGCACACTGCCCATCCACGAGGCCACGGCCACGTCGTAGGTGGCCGTGTGCACGAACGCCGCCGCGGCCAGTTGCCGGCGCTGGGCCAGCGTGTAGCCGCCCGCCGCCAGTGCTTCGACGAGGGCTGGGTACTGACCGGGTGAGGTCACGATGGCCACACTGGGGTGGTTCTTGGCGGCCGCCCGCACCATCGACGGCCCACCGATGTCGATCTGTTCGACGCACTCGTCGATCCCGGCCCCCGAGGCGACGGTCTGGACAAACGGGTACAGGTTGCTCACGACCAGGTCGAACGGCGCGATGTGGAGCTCATGGAGCGCGTCACGGTGGGATTCCAGGCGCCGGTCGGCGAGCAGCCCGGCGTGGATGGCGGGGTGCAGGGTCTTGACCCGGCCGTCCAGGCACTCCGGGAAGCCGGTGACGGCCTCGACAGCAGTAACCGGGAGGCCGGCCGCGGTCAGCGTGCCGGCGGTGGAACCTGTGGACACGATCTCGACGCCGGCCTCGGTCAGGGTCGTGCCGAGCTCAACCAGTCCGGTCTTGTCGTACACCGAGACCAGCGCTCGGCGGATGGGCAGGCGGTCGTTCATTCTTCCCCTTGGTCGTGGCTGTTGGTGGATACCGCGGCAGGGTCGCGGGCCAGGTCGTTGACGGTGTCGACCAGCAGTTGCCGCTCGACCACCTTGATGCGCTCGTGCAGGGATTCCACGGTGTCGTCCGGCATCACCCGGACGGGTTCCTGGGCCAGGATCCGCCCGGAATCGACGCCTTCGTCGACCAGGAAGATACTCGCGCCGGTGACTTTCACCCCGTGAGCCAGAGCGTCACGGGGGGCATGCATGCCGGGGAAGGACGGCAACAGCGCCGGATGGGTGTTGACCATCACGAAGCGGCTCAGGAACGCGGGCCCGACGAGCTTCATGAACCCCGCGCTCACCACGAGGTCCGGCCGGAAGCCGGCGACGGCTGCAGTCAGCCGGGCGTCCCACGCCGCGCGATCGTCGCCCTTGCCGAGCGGCTCCACAAAGGTAGGCACGCCGGCCCGCTTCGCCCGCTCCAGTCCGTACGCCGACGGACGGTCGGAGCCGACCGCCACCACGGTGGCCGCCAACTCACCCGCGCGTTCTGCGTCCAGCAGGGACTGCAACAGCGTCCCGGATCCGGAGACCAGGACCACGAGGCGCAACGGCATGGGCCCTACCCTATCGAGGCTCCCCGACGACCCCGAACCGCTTCCACCACCCAGCATGACGTGCCCGCCACAGCCGCCGACAGCACGACCGTCGGAACCGCCAGCAGGAGCAGTTCCGGAATCCGGGGGCCCAGATTGACCAGGCGCAACTCACCGAAGTTCCCCTTGCTCACCCAGCACCCGAGCACCAGAACCGTTGCCGTGAGTGCCCCGGCCCCCGTCGCGGCGAGCGACGCCAGCAGCCGTCCCGGCTCCCGGCCCAGCGAGCGGACGGTGAGGACGCCGGCCACGGCGCCCGCGCCGACGCCCAGCAGCATCCACCCGACCAGCCACTCGGGGGCGATCCCGACCGGCGGCAGCGCGCCCAGCAACGGAACCGCCGGGAGCATCCCCAACGAGGTACCCGACAGTGAGACCAAGGATCCGCTGCCCACCGTGAAGCCAGCCCCCAGCGCCCACGACAGCGCCCACAGCAGAGCGTTGGGCAGGTACGCCACCGCGATCACGCTCCAGACCACGACGCCGATCGCGTCCAGCGACAGCGCATGCTCGATGGACGCGACGCGTCCAGCCCCGCCCCACAGCCCGACCCCGAGGACGAGGGCTGCTCCGCCGACCAGAACCAGCACCCCGCCCCAAGCGCCGCGGACCAGGGCGGCGGCCCAGCCTGGCGCCACGTCAGCGAGCCGGACCCCGACCACACGACAGGCCCCCAGCAGCGCGCCCAGGAAGCTCATGGCGAAGGCCACGAGAACCGGACGCCAGAGGGTGGCGCGGTCTCCGACAGTGAGCGACATCATGAGGCAGATACCGGAGTAGGTAGCTGCGACCGTGGCCGCGACGGCTGCTGCGAGCTGGACGCGCAGGATGGGTGAGAGCCACTCCGGACGGGCAAGCCGCGCCTGGCCGGCCGCAAAGCCTGCCGCCGCCCAACTGAGGACGACCCCCACCAGGCTCAACCCCAGCGGGACGAGGGTGACCGGGGCCTCCCCAATCGTGATGACACCACCGTGAGCGAGGAGCCAGATCCGTGACGAGAACGCGAGCACATCGGGCAGCGGCATAGCGATCGCGGTGAACCAGGCGAGGGTTGCGACGCCGGTGACCAACAACCAGCCGACCAGGGCCGCGAGTCCACCTCCCACGGCGGCGGCCACCGGCCACGGCAACAACGGGATCGCTTCCAGCGGCACGGTCGGCTCGGTGGCTGACGACACCGAGGCAACCGACAGCTGCACCGGTCGCGCTGGTCGCTTGGCAGTTCTGGGCATCGTGTGTTCCATGCTGGCTCACGACCTCGCCCCCAACCGGCCGGACACGCCCGGCACGGCTAAACTGGGCCGGGACTGGCCCACGACGCAAGGATCATCAGTGACCGACCAGGGATCTTCCGGCCCGCGCCGAGCGCTTGGCCCGCTTCCCGACGACCAATCGGCCGTTGCGTCAGAGGACTCCCGACCTTCGGGCTCGCGGGCCTACCGCAGCGCCGAGGCTGATGAGGTGACGGCTGTCAGCACGTCGCGGCTGCGTCGACTGGCCGGCCCAGCCACGTTCCCGGACAGCCCGGCAGACGCGCCCGGCGATCCCTCGCCGTCGACGCCCGTCCCACCACCTGCGCGGGCCGCGATCGCAGCCCCCGCTCCACCGGCGCCGGTGCTGCCTGATCCGGCCACCGGACTGCCCGCATCAGCGGGACGACGTTTCTCCGCCAGCGCTGAACCCAGTGAACTGGTGGCCGAACCTCGACGTTCGGCCCCAAGCGTGTCGACTCCGACGTCGCCGGTCACCCCCGTCCGAAGTTGGACCAGCAAACCGGCACCCACCGCACCCACAAGAACCACCGCACCCAGGGTCATGCAGACCTTCGAGGTCCCGACTGCGTCGCCGGTGGACCAGGACTCCGAACCGCCCAGCTTCACCGCACCCAGGCCCGTGAACCCCCCGCCTGCGGCGCCCGACCCCGAGGGCACCCGAGGTGTTACCGAGCCTGGCGGTGACGGGCGCAGATCTCGGCGAGCCATCGCCGTGATCGGCGGGGTGGTCGCGATCGCCCTCATCGTGGCGGGGGTCGTCTGGGGGATCAACCAGACTCCGACCAGCAGCACGCCAACCGCGAGCGCCTCCCAGCCGCAGCAGGCGCTGGATCCGCTGCTCACCGAAGCTG
>CAYUWV010000016.1:5649-13287 GCA_964448385.1 uncultured Propionibacteriaceae bacterium
ACCGCGAGCGCCTCCCAGCCGCAGCAGGCGCTGGATCCGCTGCTCACCGAAGCTGACGTCGCCGGGCTCGCCTCAGCGAGTTGGCAGGTGTCGACCGCGCCGGCCACCCCCGGTGCCGCCTACCCGCTGTGCCTTCCAGCCACGGCTGAGGGCATGCCCGTGCCGGATCGAACCGCCGAGCGCCTGATCACGTCGACGTCCACCAAGACCGATTCGGTCAAGAACGTCGTCGAGACCTACGCCGACGCCGCGACGGCGGCCGAGGCTTATCAGGAACGCGTCGTCCAGGCGGGCACGTGTCCCGACACTGAGGCACTGATCGTTTCCAGCTACTCCATCAGCGGCCTAGCAGATGCGGCCTTAGGCAGTCAGCTTCGGGTGCAGGCGACCCAGACCGAATACCACACGCTGGTGATCAGCCAGAGCGGACGCAACCTGAGCCTCGTGGACGTCCTGACAACCGAGAAGTCGGTCGGGGTCACCGCGGCCGCCCGCGTGGCCGCCAAGCCGCTGGCCCGGCTCTGCAGCGGCGGTGAAGGTACCTGTCCAGGGACGATCAAGCTCACCAGGGCCCTCCCCGCCGCCGGGGCATTGGCAGGGTGGCTGGTCGAGGCCGACCTCCCCCGCATCACTGCCGGCGCGGGACGCTGGGGTGCGACAGACCCCTCGAAATCGCTGTCGGTCGTGGGCAGCCAGTGCGAAGCCGTGAACCTGCAGAAGGTCACCGGAACCACCGCCGCCGCGCAGCGCACCATGCTGCTGGCCGACGATTCGGCGGCGCCCACCGGGTTCGGGGTCGATCAGGTCACCTACACGTTCCCCACCGAGACTGCCGCGAAGCGGTTCGTGACCACCCTCACCTCCAATCTGAAGCTGTGCCCGTCCCGGGTGCCGACCGCCACGGTTGAAGCGGGGCCGACGGTGAAGGGAACGGGGGCCAACAAGGTCGCCATCACGGGGACCTCATTCCAGGTCACCCAGAAGACGGGCGCGGACGGCACCTTCCCGTTCCGGGTTGCCATCATCACTGTCGGCAGCAAGGTCGGTTACCTGGTGGCCAACCCGTCGACCACCTTCGACTTCACCGATGACCAGTGGAAGGACATCGTCCTGCGGGCCGGTCAGCGGATCAGCCAGGCCCCCTGACCCGGCTGGCACTCGCCGCTACCGGGCAGTAACGATCTCCCGCATCAGGGCCGCCGTTTCGCTCGGCGTCCGTCCGACCCGGACGCCGGCCGCTTCCAGCGCCCGCTTCTTCGCTAGGGCGGTGCCGGTGGAGCCGGTGACAATGGCGCCTGCGTGTCCCATGGTCCGGCCGACCGGGGCGGTGAAACCGGCCACGTAGCCCACGACCGGCTTCGACATCTCGGAGGCGATGAACTCCGCGGCACGCTCCTCGGCGTCGCCGCCGATTTCGCCGATCAGCACCACGCAGTCCGTCTCAGGATCGGCTTCGAACGCCGCGAGGGCGTCGATGTGGGTACTGCCGACCACCGGGTCTCCACCGATACCCACGGCGGTCGAGAAACCGATGTCCCGCAACTCGAACATCATTTGATAGGTCAGGGTGCCGGACTTCGACACCAGCCCGATCGGACCGCGGCCCGCGATCGTGGCGGGGATGATTCCCACGTTGGATCTGCCAGGGCTGATCAGACCAGGGCAGTTAGGGCCGAGCAGGCGGGTGCGACCACGTGCCTGCGCATAGCTCAGGAACTCGACGGTGTCGGCCACTGGCACTCCTTCGGTGATCACCACCACAAGGTCCAGTTCGGCATCCACCGCCTCCAGCACCGCCCGCTTGGCGTGGGGAGCAGGCACGAAGACCACCGCCACGTTCGCCGCGGTGGCGTCCCTGGCTTGGGCCACCGAATCGAAGACGGGCACCGGGCGCTCCTCGAAGGTGATCGCCTGCCCACCCTTGCCAGGGGTGACCCCGCCGACGATCCGCGTCCCTGAGGCGATCATCCGCCGCGCGTGCTTCTTGCCTTCTGAGCCCGTCATCCCCTGGACGATCACCTTGGACGTCTGATCAAGCCAGATCGACATTGTTCTCCTTCGCCCCCACGGCCAGCTGAGCAGCCCGACGGGCCGCACCGTCCATGGTGTCCTCAAGCTGCACCAGCGGGTGGGCCGCTTCCAGCAACATGTGCCGCCCGATGTCGACCGCGTTGCCGTCCAGCCGCACCACGATGGGTTTGGTGGCCTTCTCGCCCAGCATCTCAAGGGCGTCGATGATTCCCTTCGCAACCTCGCTGCAGGCGGTGATACCACCGAACACGTTCACGAGCACCACCTTCACCTGCTCGTCGGAGATGATGATGTCCAAGCCGTTAGCCATCACCTCGGCCGAGGCGCCACCGCCGATGTCCAGGAAGTTGGCCGGACGTGGCGTGCCCGGCAGGTTCTCACCTGCTTTGGCCACGACGTCAAGGGTGCTCATCACCAGGCCTGCCCCGTTGCCGATGACGCCCACCGACCCGTCGAGCTTCACGTAGTTCAGGCGCTTGGCCCTCGCCCGCAGCTCCAAGGGGTCAGCGCTGGCCTCGTCGGCGTACCGTTTCCACTCGGGATGACGGAAGCCGGCGTTCGCGTCCAGAGTGACCTTGGCGTCCAATGCCACGATCCGACCGTCCCTGGTCTTCACCAAGGGGTTCACCTCGACGAGGGTGGCGTCATTAGCGCGAAACACCTCTCCGAGCCGGACCAGCACGGCAGCCACGGCCTCGCGGTCCGCCGCCGCGAACCCGGCTGCGGCGACGATCTCCGCCGCCTTCGACGGATCGAGGCCCTGCACCGGATGAACCGGGATCCGTGCCAACGCGTCGGGGCGCTCTCTGGCGAGGGTCTCGATATCCATGCCGCCCTCGACGCTGCACATCGCCAGGTAGCCGCGGGAGGCGCGATCGAGCAGCAAGGAGAAGTAGTACTCGGCGGCGATGTCTGCCCCTTCGGCCACCATGACCGTCCGCACGGTGTGGCCGGCGATGCTCATGCCGAGGATCTCGGCAGCCCGGGCCTGGGCCTCCAGCGGCGAACGCGCCAGCTTCACTCCCCCGGCCCGGCCCCTGCCGCCGGTCTTCACCTGGGCCTTGACCACCACCACGTCCGTCCCGAGCTGCTCCGCCGCGAGCCGGGCCTGATCGGGCGTCGTCGCGGTGAGCCCCCGCACGACGGGCACCCCGTGGCGCTCGAACAGCTCGCGAGCCTCATACTCGAAGAGGTCCACCGCCAGACTCCGATCTCACCGTCGCACGGTCGGGCAGGTCCCACCGGTCTGCCGGGTACGTTTTCAGCCTAGCCGGGCCAACCTGGGCCGGCAGCCCCGCCCCTCGCGGGGATGCAACTTCTGGCCAATTCTGAGAAACATCCTGAGAAATGCTAAGCTATCTTCAGCTTGAGGACTCGAGCCACCCGCAACCGCTGAATGCTTCGAAGGAGTTTCGTGAAGATCCACGAATCGCGCGCTGACAAGCGCCGACGTGCCATCACTGAGGATTCGTCCAGCATCGGCCAGATTGCGGAAGCTCAGCCCGCGGCAAGCACGAAGCTCTCGGGTCGTGGTCTGACCCTCGCCGCTGTCTCAGGAATTGGGATCCTCACCCTCAGCTTGTTCGGCGCTTCTGCGGCCACGTCGACCGTTCTCGCCTTCGCGGATCAGGGCCCGATCGGCACCGCCGGGATCGCGGCAGACCGCGAGGTCACCACCAGCCGTGGCGACGATCGGCCCGCGTTGTCCGTGGCAGAACTCGCCCAGGTGCGGGCGCAAGTCATCGCCGCGACGTCGGAGAAGATCGAAGCAGGCCAGGAACAGGCTGCCCTGGAGGCCAGGCAGACCGAAATGGGCGAGGCCGCCCAGTCCGTCACCGCCGAGGCCGACCGGCTGCGCAACCTGAGCAAGTTCGTCTGGCCCACCAAGGGCGGCGTCAGTTCCGTGTACGGCATGCGGCTGCACCCGATCCTGAACTACTACCGGATGCACGACGGCGACGACATCGGCGGCACCTGCGGCCAGCCGATCTTCGCAGCCCAGTCCGGCACCGTGGTGAAGGCCGCGACGGGCTACAACGGTGGCTCCGGGAACAACGTCCGGATCAACCACGGCGACATCAACGGGGACAACGTCCAGACCGGCTACCTGCACATGCTCGACTTCAACGTGAAGGCCGGCGACAAGGTCGACAAGGGCGACGTGATCGGCCACGTCGGCAGCACGGGGCTCTCCACCGCTTGCCACCTGCACTTCTCGGCCTACGTCAACGGGAGCGGCAGCGACCCGATGCAGTTCATCGGCTGGAACAAGGACTGACCTACAGCTTCTCCATCGGAGCGTGTTTCAGGGATAGGCGCTTGACGCCGGTCGATCCGAAGTCGACGTCCGCTTTGGCGGCGTCCCCGTGGCCTGAGGTGGCGATGACGCGCCCCAAACCGAACGTGGTGTGCAGCACCCGGTCTCCCACCGCCACCGACGGCACAGTCTTGATCGCCGGCTTCGAACCGTAGCTGACCGTGTTGCGCCAGGACTGCTCGGTGCGCGAGGCGGACGACGTGGCCCACGCCGTGCGGGCGACCCCCAGTCGGCGCCAGTCGATCAAGTGGGCCGGGATCTCATCGGTGAAGCGGCTCGCTGGGTTGTATTGCGGCGTCCCGAAGGCCGAGCGGACGGTGGCGCGGGTCAGGTACAACCGCTGGCGCGCCCTGGTGATCCCCACGTAGGCAAGGCGACGTTCCTCCTCGAGTTCCGCCTTGTCCGTCATCGCTCGCTGGTGCGGGAAGATGCCGTCCTCGAACCCGGTCAGGAAGACCGTGTTGAATTCCAATCCCTTGGCAGTGTGCAGGGTCATCAGGGTGACCACGCCGCCGGACTCCGAATCCGGGTCGGGTAGCTGGTCGGAGTCGGCCACGAGCGCGATCCGCTCCAGGAAGGCCGGGAGGGAATCGTCCGGCTCCGGAGCCCCGGCCGCCAACTCCCCGCCATCGGGCGGCAGGTCGACGGCGTGGGCGGCGGCGACGAACTCCCCCGCGACGCTGACCAGTTCGACCAGGTTCTCCACCCGGGTCTGGTCCTGGGGATCGGTCGACCGGTCCAGTTCTGCGAGGTACCCCGACTCCTGCAACACCGACGTCAGGATCTGGTCGGCAGCAAGTCCCTGCTCGACCATGGCCCGGTGGGCCTCCATGAGGGCCACGAATCCCTCAATCTGCTTGGCAGAGCGGACCGCCACCCCCGGGACTTCCGTCACGCGCTGGAGACCGGCATAGAAGCTGATGCCCTGCGAGGCGGCGAACGCCTCCACCGCAGCTTCCGTGCGGTCCCCGATCCCCCGTTTGGGCACATTGAGAACGCGCCGGATCGAGACGTCGTCGCTGGGGTTGGCGATACCACGCAGGTACGAGATGGCGTCGCGGACCTCCCGTCGCTCGTAGAAGCGGACGCCTCCCACCACCCGGTACGGCAGCCCGACCCTGATGAACACCTCCTCGAACGCTCTCGACTGGGCGTTGGTGCGGTAGAAGACCGCCACCTCGCCGGGTTTGGAGGCGCCCGCGTCGGTGAGTCGGTCGATCTCTTCGGCGACGAACTGAGCCTCGTCGTGCTCGGTGTCGGCGACGTACCCGACCAGCAGGTCCCCGTCCCCGGCGTCCGACCACAACCGCTTCGCCGGGCGCCCCGGGTTTCGCGTGATCACGGCGTTCGCCGCGTTCAGGATGTTCTGCGTCGAGCGGTAGTTCTGTTCCAGCACGATCGTCTCGGCACCGGGAAAGTCCGACGCGAAGTCGAGGATATTGCGGATGGTCGCCCCGCGGAACGCGTAGATCGACTGGTCGGAATCGCCTACCACCATCAACTCCGGGGCCTCGACCGCCGGCCCTCCTTCCGGCGCCCGCTGAACGCCGCACAACTCCCGAACCAGGGCGTACTGCGCGTGGTTGGTGTCCTGGTACTCGTCGACCAGCACATGGCGGAACCGCCGACGATACTGCTCGCGCAGGTCGGGGAAGGCCTGCAACAGGTGCACGGTGGTCATGATCAGGTCGTCGAAGTCGAGGGCGTTCGCCGAAGTCAGGCGACGCTGGTACGCCGAGTAGGCGTCGGCGTACACCTCCTCGTTCGGAGTCACCGCCGTGGAGCGCGCGGTCTCATGGTCGATCAGGTCGTTCTTGCAGTTCGAGACCCAGTTCATGACCGCCCGCACCGGGTAGCGCTTGGGATCCAGGTCGAGTTCCCGCAGCACGAGGTTCATCAGCCGCTTGGAGTCGGTGTCGTCGTAGATCGAGAACGACCGCGACAGGCCGAACCGGGAGACCTCCGACCGCAGGATCCGGACACACGCCGAATGGAACGTCGAGACCCACATCAGCTTCGCCCGGTTACCCACCAGGTCGACGACGCGGTGCCGCATCTCGGCGGCGGCTTTGTTGGTGAACGTGATCGCCAGGACGGAGCCGGGGTGCACGTCCCGCTGGCTGACCAGATGCGCGATCCGACGGGTCAGCACCCTCGTCTTGCCCGAGCCGGCTCCCGCCACCACTAGGACGGGGCCGCCGGCGTGCAGCACCGCTGCCCGCTGCGGGGAGTTCAGGTCTGCCAGCAGCTCAGCCTCTCTGACCCGCTGGCGACGCTCGGCGGTCGGCGGCCGCACCACCTCAGCCACAGCCGGCCGAACCACGGCCGGGGGCGCGTCGCTGTCGGTGAAGAAGTCGGGGAACAGGGTGTCGGACATAGCTGGCCCAGCCTACTTGTCCGGGCTGGCCGCCCCGTCCCGACTCGCGTCAGGGGGAAGGCTCGGGGCACACCTCAGGGGAGAGCCAGGGTGCCTGCGCCCCGCCGCAACGTTGTCTCAGCTGAGGTCGCGCCTACCGTTGAGGCATGTCATTCATTGCATGGATCATCATGGGCCTGGTCGCAGGCACCGTCGCCAAGTCGGTTCTCAAGGAGAGCGGCGGCTGGATCTCCAGCCTCGTCATCGGCGTCGTCGGTGCCAGCGTGGGCGGCTGGATCGGATCGGCGCTGTTCGACAAGAGCATCGGGAGCTTCTTCTCCCCATGGTCCTGGCTGCTCGCCATCGGCGGTTCCGTCCTCGTGCTGTGGATCTACGGCCTGATCACCCGCCGCAAGTAACCTCACCAGAAACCAGTAGGCCCGGCGCTCCCCCCGCGCCGGGCCTACTTGCGTCCCTGCCCCTGCCCGCGTCCCTGCCCCTGCCCGCCGGCTCAGACGAGCTTGCGGTCGGTCGCCCAACGGGTGAGCTGATGCCGGTTGGAGAGCTGGAGCTTGCGCAGCACGCTGGACACGTGGGTCTCGACCGTCTTGATCGAGATGAACAACTCCCTGGCGATCTCCTTGTACGCGTAGCCCCGAGCGATCAGGCGCAACACCTCCCGCTCCCGCTGTGACAGCCGATCGAGATCCTCGTCGATGCTGGCCACGTCGATGGCACCGGAGAACGCGTCGAGCACGAAGCCGGCCAGTCTCGGCGAGAACACGGCGTCACCCTCAGCGACCCGGCCGATGGCCTCGACCAACTCGTCGGCGGAGATCGACTTGGTGACGTACCCCCGCGCGCCCGCCCGGATCACCCCGATGACGTCCTGGGCGGCGTCCGAGACGCTGAGGGCCAGGAACCTCACCTCCGG
>CAYUWV010000016.1:13387-23994 GCA_964448385.1 uncultured Propionibacteriaceae bacterium
TGACGGACCCCACTGCGAAACATGGCGTGATCATCCACGACCACCACCCGCCAGGCCGCCGGTGCGGGGTCGGTTGCCGTGGGGTCCTCGGGCGGGGTGGAATCCAGTGGGGTGGAATTCATCGGGGCATCTCCAGTCTCACTTCACTGCCCTGACCAGGGCTCGTCCGAATTATCGCCTGACCGCCAGCGCGTTTCACCCGCTCGATGATGGAACCTCGAACCCCCATGCGGTCTGGATCGATGTTGTCCGGGTCGAAGCCGGAGCCGCGATCACGGATGAAGACGCTCACCAGATCGGAGTCCGCTTCGGCGTAGACGTCCACCCTGGCCGCGCCGGAATGACGCGCGGCATTCACCATGGCCTCCCGTGCCGCCCACACCAGCGCGCTGAGATCCGGGGTCAGGTCGCAGTCGCCCACGGTGACCAGGTCGACGTCGACGCCGTGGTCCGTCTCGACGTCGAGCGCCGCCAGCGACAGCGCCTGCACCAAGGTCGAGTCCTGGGCGGTCTCTCCGTACAGCCAGCGGCGCAACTCGCGTTCCTGCCGGCGCGCCAAGGCGACCACCGCGCGCGGGTCCGCGGCACGGCGTTGGATCAGCGCGAGCGTCTGCAACACCGAATCATGCAGGTGGGCAGCCATGTCGGCCCTCGCGTCGGCCACCAGCTTGTCGTCGCGGGCTTCGGCAAGAATCTGGCGCACCCGAAGGATCCACGGCAAGGCGGCCAGCCCCAGCGCGACAATGCCGCCCCCCAGTGCCACCAGGAGGCGCCCCACCTCACCCAGCGCAGTCTGGGCGGCCATCACCAGGGCCACCGAAACCCCCAGCGCCGCCAGCCCTGCCACGACCGCGACCAGGGTGGTCCAGTGGGCGAGCAACGGTCCGAGCCAGCGACGAACCCCGTTGTCGCGACGGACTTCACGGGCTGATACATGGTCGGCCTGCCACCAGATCGCGGCCAGTCCACAGGCCGCCAGCACCCCGGCCAGGAGCATCGAGGGATCGAGCCCCCACTCGCTGGTCTGCACGATCCACAACAGCCCGCCGCCGAGCAGCGCCAAGGCACCGAGGACGGCCCACTCCACCGGCCGCAGCGCGGCAGGCACGGTGGAACGCATCCCGGTGCGGGACGCTGCTTCGATGCCGGGTGCCGCCCGGTGGACACCGGCCCGCGGCATCACCAGCCACAACGCGAGGTACACGCCTACCCCGATCAGGCGCGTGGCCGCCAACGCGACGAAGACGACGCGCAAGGCCAGCACCGACCAGCCGAGGTGATCTGCGAGTCCCGCGCATACCCCACCCAGCCAGGCCGCATTCAACGGACGGCTGGAGCGGGGCGATTCGGTGTGCATGACAGGTCAAGCTTCACACAGGTGGCAAGCCCGCCGGTGTTGGGGGACGCGGCGGGCTCGGCTCGGCTACGGCCAGGGAGTCAGCTGTCGAGCGCCCCCGTGCGAGCCACCGACGCGTACCACAACGCGCTGGCCTTGGGCGTGCGACGCAGCGCCTCGTCCACGGCGACGATGCCGAACCGCTTGTCGAAACCGAAGGCCCACTCGAAGTTGTCGATGAGCGACCACAGCAGGTAGCCGCGGACGTCCGCTCCGGCCGCCATGGCAGCGTGAACGGCGGCCAGGTGATCGCGCACATAGGCGATCCGGTCCTGGTCGTCCACCCGGCCGCCGATGACGGTGGTGTCAGGGAACGCGGCACCGTTCTCGGTGATGACCAGCGCAGCCCCGGCGGGCCCGGTGTAGTCGCGGTACAGCCACAGCAGCAGCTGTTCGAGTCCGGCGGGGTCGATGTCCCAGCCCATATCCGTGGTGGGGAGTCCCCGGCCCACACCGACAGCGTTGGGAGCCGTGACGTGCGGTGTGCCCAACTGGCGCCCGCGGACGACGGGCGGGGAGACGTCCTCCCCCGCAGCGGCCGCCCGATAGGCGGCGGTGGTGTAGTAGTTGACCCCCAGCACGTCGATCGGGGTGGCGATGGCGGCGAGGTCGCCGTCCTGGACGAGATCGTCGGTCCACCACGGGGCGAGGTCGGCGACCACGTCCGCCGGGTACTCCCCACGGAACAGCGGGTGCACGAACAGTCGGTTGGCGGTGCCGTTGATGCGCCTGACCACGTCGAGATCGGCGGGATCGGTGGAAGCGGCGATGGCGGGCGTGAAGTTCAACGTGATGCCCAGGGTGGCCGAGGGGTCACGGTCGCGCAGGGCTGCCGTCGCCTTCCCGTGGGCCAGCAGCAGGTGGTGGACAGCCCGGACGGCCTCGGCCGGGTCGGTGTGGCCTGGCGCATGCTCCCCCCCGGCGTAGCTGAGGAACGACGAGCACCACGGCTCATTCAGGGTGGTCCAGTTGCGGACCCGGTCACCCAGTCGGTCGTGGACAGCCAGGGAGTAGTCGACGAACCGCTCAGCGGTGTCTCGGTTGGTCCACCCGCCGGGCAGCGCCGCCGGCAGGTCCCAGTGGTAGAGGGTCAGCCAGGGAGCGATCCCGGCGGCCAGCAGTTCGTCGACCAACCGCGAATAGAAGTCCATCCCAGCAGGGTTGATCCGATCCCCGTCCAGGACGCGCGGCCAGCACACCGAGAACCGGTAGGTGTTGAGCCCGAGGCCCGCCATCAGGGCGACGTCCTCGGCGTAGCGGTGGTAGTGGTCGACGCCTGCCTTGCCGTCCTCGCCACCGGCGATCGCACCCTCGACCTCACAGAAGGTGTCCCAGATGGAGGGCTGGCGGCCGTCCTCGGCCGTGGCGCCTTCGATCTGGTAGGCGGAGGTGGCCGTACCCCACAGGAAACCGGGAGGAAACGAGAGTGAGGTCATCCTTGACAGCTCCTTGCGTGAGGCGGACACCGGGTGGCGTCCATCGACGGCGAACAGCACTAACACTGGCACGGTTACCGCTGCTTGGTCAGGCAGTTGCCGTGGCCGGGTCTGGGTTCGGTTCGGCGGCCGCTGGGAACGCGGGGGGGCTCAGGGTTGTCCCGCATGGTGGAGCCGACCAGGGCGACGAAGAATGGACACATGAGCTTGCCGGTCCGACGCACCCGCGACCACGCGATGGTCGCCGGGGTCTGCGCTGGGCTGGCCAGCAAATGGAACGTCGATGCCAACTTGCTGCGCATCGCCGTCGCGATCCTCGCCCTCGGCTCGGGGCTGGGCGTGATCCTGTATGGCGCCGCCTACCTCCTGATCCCGGTCGAAGGCTCGACGCAGGCGCCAGCACGACGTTTGCTGCCGTTCACCCGCGGGTGGCCCGATTCGGTCCTAGTGGCTGCCACCGTTGCTGCCGGAGCGATTCTGTTCGGGCTCTTGGGGGGCTGGTCGGGCATCGGGTTCTTCCCGATCCTGGCGATCGCTGCCGTGTGGTACTTCGGCTTCTTCCGTCCGCGCTCCCACACGCGCACGCCATCGGCCCCTGACACAACTCCCTATGAGCGTGCCGCGGAGGCCTGGCGGTTGCGGCTACTGGAGCACCAGGCGCGGGGGACGACGTCAGGGGACGCCGGCCCCGCGACGGCCGCCTTGCCCGTCGCGCCGCCCAGTCCGGACGCCGAACTGCGGTTCTTCGGTGACCCGGTCGTCGAATCACGCGGCGTCATCACGGCACCCTTACCCGTTGCCCCCCGTCGCCGCCTGAGCCTGTGGTGGCTGGCTGGCGCGCTGATCGCCGTCGGGGCGACCATCGTGGCGATCCTGCAGAGCCTCGGGATCGGTGCCGGTTTGCTGCCCTATCTGGCGGTGGTCCTGCTCGGTCTTGGGGCCACGCTCGTCGTGGCGACCCGTCGCGGCCACCCCCCGTTCATGCTCGCGGCGGCCGCCGCGACGATCCTGGCCACCGTGGCAGCCCTCGTGTTCGGCGGCGTGGGCATCTCGCTGCCCAGCAGGCACATCGTGATCTCGAGCGAAGCCGACCTCCCCGCCCGCATCGAGTCCGACCTCAGTGACCTGACGGTCGACCTCTCCCGCCTGGACGCCTTGAGCGGCGGCCAGACCACGACGGTCGACCTCTCCACCGGCTCACTGCACCTCGTGTTGCCCGAGGCAGTGAACACCGAAGTGACGTGGCAGGTGAAGGCCGGACGGTTCCACGGGGTCGGTGCCGACCACGCCGGTGTGGACCTGGCTGGGGTGGAGACGCACACCCCGCTACTTGGTGGGCCCACTCTGCGACTACGGGTCACGGTCGAGGCCGGGAACCTGGAGGTGACCGGATGAGACGCGACATCGCAGCCTTCGGCGTCGGCACGCTCGCCATCGCCATCGGCGTCGCCACGCTGTGGGCGGTCTACGCCCAGGTCAGCTGGATCTGGCTCAGCCGCCTGACCCCCGTCGTTCTGATCGGCATCGCCGTCGGCATGCTGCTGCTGTCGGTCAGGCGTCCGTCCTGACTTCTCTGAAAGGAAGAACCATGAATACACCACTCACCCGTTCCGCCTCGGACAAGTTCATCGGGGGCGTCTGCGGAGGCCTCGCCCGGTCCCTCGGGATGGACTCCGGGCTGGTCCGGATCATTGTCGTCCTGATCGCCCTGTTCACCCAGATCGGTTGGGCGGCCTACCTTGTCATGTGGGCTGTACTGCCGCTCGAACCGGGTGGTCCCACCGGCATCGACGAGGCGAAGAAGCTCTTCACCTCAGGTTCCGGCAAGATCCACAACAGCGACGACCTGCGCTGACCCACGGCAACCCCCCAGGGCTGACGTGGTGGGCGGGCCTGGCGGCCTTCCGCCAGACCCGCAACAGGGTGGACGAGGGGGGAAACCCCACCGCGCGTCACCAAGATCACCTCACGCCGGACTCGTCGGCCTCTCACCGGATCCGTTGGCAGCATGGCCGGACTCGTGGCTTCCCAGGCGCTGCGTTGGGCCGCCCGCAGCCGTCTTCCTTGCTGTCATGGTGCAACTCAACTCCGCGGCGCTGTCAGTCGACTGTGCGCGGGGTGTCGGATCTCTGATGAAACGGCGCTACTGCCCGGCGAGCGTCACTCCCACTCGATGGTGCCCGGCGGCTTGCTGGTGATGTCCAGGACGACCCGGTTCACCTCGGGCACCTCGTTGGTGATGCGGGTGCTGATCAACTCCAGCAGGTCGTACGGCAGTCGACCCCAGTCGGCGGTCATCGCGTCCTCGCTGGTGACCGGACGCAGCACGATCGGGTGGCCGTAGCTGCGTCCGTCCCCTTGCACTCCGACCGAACGAACGTCGGCCAGCAGCACTACCGGGAACTGCCAGATCGTCGAATCCAGCCCGGCTCTGGTCGTCTCTTCCCGCACGATCGCGTCTGCGGCGCGCAGGATCCGCAGCCGTTCGGCATCGACAGCACCCACGATCCGGATGGCGAGGCCGGGGCCAGGGAAGGGATGCCGGTCCACGATCAGCGACGGCAGGCCCAGCTGCCGTCCGACCTCTCGCACTTCGTCCTTGAACAGGGTGCGCAGCGGTTCGACCAGTTCGAACTCCAGGTCGTCGGGCAGGCCGCCAACGTTGTGGTGACTCTTGATATTGGCGGCACCCTCTCCGCCACCGGATTCCACCACGTCCGGGTACAGCGTCCCTTGGACCAGGAACGACACGTCGGCGCCCTCCGGGGCCTCGGCGATCACCTCGGCCTGGGCCGCTTCGAAAACCCTGATGAACTCGCGGCCGATGATCTTGCGCTTGGCTTCGGGGTCACTCACCCCAGCCAGGAAGCCCAGGAACTGCTCGGACGCTTCGACGACCTTCAGCGTGGCGCCCGTTGCGGCGACGAAGTCCTGCTCGACCTGCTCAGCCTCGCCGGCCCGCAGCAGCCCGTGATCGACGAACACACAGGTCAGCTGATCGCCGATCGCGCGTTGCACGAGCGCGGCCGCGACCGCCGAGTCCACTCCCCCGGACAGCCCGCAGATCACCCGCGACCGCCCCACCTGCGTCCGGATCCTGGCGACCTGGTCTTCGACGATGTTGACGCTGGTCCACGTGGGACGGCAGCCGGCGATGTCCAGCAGGAAGTGCTCGAGCACCTGCTGACCGTATTCGGAGTGCAGCACCTCGGGGTGCCACTGGACGCCCGCCAGGCGACGCTCGGCGTGCTCGAAAGCCGCCACGGTGGCGCGCGGAGAATGCGCGTTGACGGTGAAACCGGGCGGCGCCGCCACCACTTCGTCGCCGTGCGACATCCAGGACGTCAGGGAGTCGGGCAGTTCGCGCAGCAGGTGACCCGGTTCATCGACGGTGACCACCGTCCGTCCGTACTCACGCTGCCCGGTGCGAGCCACGGTGCCGCCCAAGGCCTGGGCCATCGCCATGAACCCGTAGCAGATGCCGAAGACCGGCACCCCGGCCTGCAGCAGCGCCTCGTCCAACTGAGGGGCGCCGGGTTCGTAGACCGAACTGGGCCCACCGGACAGCACCACCGCCGCCGGCCGTTTGGCCAGGATGCCGGAGACGGACATCGTGTGCGGCACGATCTCGGAGTAGACCTTCGCCTCACGGACCCGCCGGGCAATGAGTTGGGCGTACTGGGCGCCGTAATCGACGACCACCACCACATCGTGCTCAGGACTCATGGGCGGCAGTCTATGGCTCCCACCGGCTGCCCACGATGCAGGACGAAGTTGACCGGCCCACGGACGGCGGTCTAGCATCCGGGCATGTCCTCGACCAGTCACGCAACCATGTGTTGTTGCTGCGTGCCGTCGATGGCTTGTTGTCGAATGCGTTGATCACTTCCGCAATTCGACCCCTTTCACACCATCTGACGCCTTGGGGATACTGGGTGCTGCCCGGTCTGCCCGTTTCGCTTCCGCATCCACAGAATCTTCAGGAGCACCATGTCACTGCATCCCGACACCCTGTCCGTCCACGCCGGCCAGGAGGAGGCCGATCCGGCCACCAACGCCCGGGCAGTCCCCATCTACCAGACCACGTCGTACGTCTTCGACGACACCGAGCATGCCGCCGACCTGTTCGCCCTGCGGAAGGCGGGCAACATCTACACCCGGATCATGAACCCGACCCAGTCGGTCTTCGAGGCTCGCCTGACAGCGCTCGAAGGGGGGGTGGGCGCCCTGGCCACCGCCTCCGGGGCGGCCGCGATCACCTACGCCGTGTTGAACCTGACCTACGCCGGCGACAACATCGTTGCGCTGTCGACGCTGTACGGCGGCACCTTCGCCCTCTTCGCCCACACGTTGCCGCAGTACGGCATCGAGGTGCGGTTCGTCGATCCGGAGAAGCCCGAGGACTTGGGCCAGGTCGTGGACGCGAAGACGAAGCTGGTCTTCGGCGAGACCATCGGCAACCCGGCGATCAACGTGATCGACCTGGACGCCTGGAGCGAGGCGGCGCACTCGTTCGGGCTGCCCTTCATCGTGGACAACACCGTTCCCACCCCGCTGTTGGCCCGGGTCTTCGACCACGGTGTCGACATCTCGGTGCACTCGGCCACCAAGTACATCGGCGGCCACGGCACCTCGGTGGGCGGCATCCTGGTCGACTCCGGCACGTTCGACTGGGCGGCGCAGGGCGACCGCTTCCCTGGCCTGACGGCTCCCGACGCGGCCTATCACGGTGTCGTCTGGACGGACGCCGCAGGTCCTGCGGCCTACATCCTGCGGGCCCGGACGGTGCTGCTGCGCAACACCGGGGCGGCGGTGTCCCCCTTCAACTCCTGGCTGTTCCTGCAGGGGCTCGAGACGCTGCACCTGCGCATCGAGCGTCATTCGTCCAATGCGCTCACGGTGGCGAAGTACCTCGAACAGCACGAGGCCGTGGCGTGGGTCAACTACCCCGGACTCGAATCCTCGACGTGGAAGCCGGTCGCTGATCGGGTCCTCACCGGACGCGGTTATGGCGGCATCCTCTCCTTCGGGCTCAAGGCCGGCCGCGAAGCCGGCGCCCGCTTCGTGGAAGCCCTGCAGCTGTTCTCGCACCTGGCCAACATCGGGGACGCCAAGTCCCTGGCGATCCACAATGCGACCACCACCCACTCCCAGCTCACCGAGGAGGAGCTCGTCGCCGCCGGGGTCGCGCCTGAGATGGTGAGGCTCTCGCTCGGCATCGAACACCCCGACGACTTGATCGCGGACCTCGACCAGGCCCTCGCGCGACTCTGACGTCCCGCTACCAACCGACATCACACGCAGACATCACACAGAAAGCAACGAACATGGGCTACTACAACGACGCAACCGAACTGATCGGCCGCACCCCGCTGGTCAGGATCAACAAGCTGTACGGCGACTCCCAAGCCCTCGTGCTGGCGAAGCTGGAGTTCTACAACCCGGCGAACTCGGTCAAGGACCGGATCGGGGTTTCGATCATCGACGCGGCCGAAGCCTCCGGTGAACTGAAGCCGGGCGGCACGATCGTGGAAGGCACCTCCGGCAACACCGGGATCGCGCTCGCCTTCGTGGGCGCCGCCCGCGGCTACAAGGTGATCCTCACCATGCCCGAGACGATGAGCAAGGAGCGCCGGGCACTGCTGCGGGCGTTCGGCGCCGAACTGGTGCTGACCCCCGGCCCGGAGGGCATGAAGGGCGCCGTCTCCCGCGCCGAGCAGATCGCCGCCGAGACGCCCGGCGCCATTCTCGCCCGCCAGTTCGCGAACCCGGCCAACGTCGAGATCCACCGGCGGACGACCGCCGAGGAGATCTGGGCTGACACCGAAGGCTCGGTGGACATCCTGGTGGCCGGCGTCGGCACCGGTGGCACTATCACCGGGGTCGGCCAGGTGCTCAAGGAGCGCAAGCCCGAGGTCAAGATCGTCGCGGTCGAGCCGGTCGAGTCCCCGATCCTCTCCGGCGGCAAGCCGGGACCCCACAAGATTCAGGGCATCGGCGCCAACTTCATCCCCGAGATCCTCGACCGCTCTGTCATCGACGAGATCCTGCCGCAGAGTTCCGAGACCGCTGTGGCCTGGGCCCGGCGCGCCGCCAGGGAAGAGGGCCTGCTGGTGGGCATCTCCTCCGGTGCTGCCCTTGCCGCTGCCGGCGAACTGGCCGCCAGGGAGGAGAACGCGGGCAAGACGATCGTCGTCATCATCCCGTCCTTCGGGGAGCGGTACTTGTCATCGGTGCTGTACGCCGATCTACTGGACGCGTGAACCTCGCGTCCCTGCTCAAGTCCACGTGGGGGCGGGTCCAGGAGGACCTGGACACCGCCCTGCGTGAGGACCCCGCGGCCACCTCGAAGCTGCTGGTCGCGCTCACCTACCCCGGGATCCATGCGGTCTGGGTGCACCGGTTGTGCCACCGGCTGTGGCTCGCCTCGCCCACGCTTCACCCTGTGGCGAGGGTGATCTCACAGTTCTCGCGATTCATGACCGGGATCGAGATCCACCCCGGCGCCGCGATCGGACGGCGTTTCTTCATCGACCACGGCATGGGGGTGGTGATCGGTGAGACGGCTGAGGTGGGCGACGACGTCCTCATGTACCACCAGGTCACCCTCGGTGGGCGCTCACGAGGTCGGTTCAAGCGGCACCCAACCGTTGGCAACCACGTCCTGCTGGGGGCGGGCGCGAAGATCATCGGACCGATCACCATCGGCGACGGCACCAAGATCGGCGCGAACGCGCTGGTGGTCAAGGATGTGCCGCCGAACTCCGTGGTCACCGGGATTCCCGCCAACACGTCCCCTGGCGACATCGTCGCCTGAACCCGTCCACGCTCGGTTCGAATTGATCCCCTAGGCTGTCAGCGTGCAGTCGGACCCCGAACTCCAGCGCCTCCGCGGCTCGATCGACAACCTCGACACCGCGGTGATCTGCCTGCTGGCCGAGCGGTTCAAGATCACCCAACAAGTCGGCTTGCTCAAGAAGCAGCACGGCCTTCCCGCTGCCGACCCCGAACGCGAAGAGCAACAGATCGCCCGGCTGCGCCAGTTGGCGATCCAGTCGAACCTCGATCCGGACTTCGCCCAGAAACTGCTCGGCTTCATCGTCACCGAAGTCGTACGACACCACGAGGCGATCGCCCAGGACGACTGAACGGGACCCCCCGACCGCTGCCTAGACTGACGGCACCATCCCACTCCCGAGAGCTACCCATGACGATTGCCACCACGCTGCGCACGCCCGTGGTCTGGCTCGGCATGGCCGGGACGGCCATGGTCGGCTGGGGAAGTACCCACAACGAGTTCTCGTTCGCCACGGACGGCTGGCCGAACCCGGTCGTGAACGCGCTGGGATCACTCGTGCCGATTCCGGTCAACCGCATCCTGATCGTGGTGGGTGCCGTGCTGCTGACTTGGGCGTGGTGGCACGTTCGGCCGACCCGCGAGCGGCCACCCGTGCATGCTGGGCTGACACTGGCACTGTGGAGCCTGCCGCTGCTGCTGGTGCCCCCGGTGCTCAGCAACGACGCCGTCCTCTACGCCGACCTGGGATGGATCCGGCACAGCGGGTACGACCCCTACGTCGTCGGACTGACGGCGGCCGGGGGCCCCTTCGCCCCTCAGGTCGATCCGTTGTGGGCCGGCTACGGCGTGGCCTACCCGCCACTGGCCCTGTTGGTGAACGAGGCGGTCGTGGTCGCCACCGGACTGCACCCGTACTTCTCGGTGATCGCCATGCGAATCCCCGTCCTGCTCTCGATCGCGGTGATGGGCTGGACGA
>CAYUWV010000017.1:0-14460 GCA_964448385.1 uncultured Propionibacteriaceae bacterium
ACTCGATGTAGTAGCTGTAGGTGGTGAACCCTGCGGCCTCGAGGGTTGCCCGGCAACTGGCGGCACCCATCCCTGAACAGCTCGGAATGGACGTGCTCGTGCCCGACAGGATGGAGGACGGGGGCTCGACGAACCGGGTCTTCGGACGGTTCGCGATGGCCGCCGTGAAGGCCGGCCTGAGCAGGCTGAAACCGGCGTTGTTGCCGGAGAAGCCGCTGAGGAACCGTCCGGACGCGGGCAACCTCACGTAGCGCAGGTAGCTGGGGCGGCTCTTCCAGAACTTGCGGTACTTCTTGGAGTTGTCGTAGGAGATCATCGCGGCGGCGGCCAGTTCTGGGGTGTAGCCCATCGTCCACACCGCCTTGTTCTTCGGCACGGTTCCGGTCTTACCAGCCATCTGAACGCCGGGCACCTTGGCCGTCGTCGCCGTACCGCCGTTGTAGGGCCCTTGCAGCACCAGGTTCATCGCATCGGCGAGTTCTTCGGAGATCACGCGCTTGCAGTTGGCGCTCGGCACGGCCAGCGATGCGCCGTCGCGGGTCTTGATCGACTTCAGGATCACCGGGTCGCAGTGGATCCCCCGGGCCGCGAAGGTGGCGTACGCCTCGACCATGGACAGCGGCGGAACTTCGATGATGCCAAGGGTGAAGGCGGGCTTGTCGTTGTACTCCGTCACCACGTCGACCCCGGGCAGCGAGACCTCGAGCCCCAGCCGCTTGGCCATCTGCGTCGCTTCGCAGACCCCGATCGCCTGGATGAGCTGGGCGAAGTAGGTGTTCACCGAGTTCTTGACGCCGGCGAGCATGTTCATCGTCCCCGACGGGCTGGCGTTCGTGACCTTCCAGTCCGTGGTCAGCTTGAAACTGCCGTTACACGACTTGAACACCTTGTCCTTGAAGTTCATCTCGGGTTTGGCATTGAAACTGATGCCCACCCCCGTGCCCTTCTCCAGCGCCGCGGCCGCGACGAAGGCCTTGAACGTGGATCCGCCCTGGTAGCCGTCCGCTCCGCCCATGGCGTAGTTCGTCGCGTAGTTGTAGTACGTCTCGCCGTTCTTGTCGCCCATCTTCGAGCGGTTCTGGGCCATGGTGACGATCTGGCCTGACCCCGGCTCCATCATGGCGATCACCGACACGACCGGGTCCTTCGCGGACAGGTACTTGTGGATGGTGGCTTCCGCCTGCCGCTGGGCCTTCGGGTCGATCTCGGTCTGGATGGTCAACCCGCCCCGCTTCACGCGCTCCAGGCGCTCCTTGGGGGTGTTGCCGAGGCTCGGGGTCAGTTTGAGCGTCCGGAGCGCGTAGTCGCAGATGAACGGGAACTCCGCGTTGGCGCAGCCGAGCGGGCTGTCCTTGACCTTCGACTTGTCGAAGGGGGTGGCCTTCGCCTTGGCGGCTTCGTCGGCGGTGATGATGTTCAACTCCAGCATGCGGTCGAGGACGTTGTTGCGGCGCTCGATCGCGATCTGGGTGTGGGTGACCGGGTTGGTGGCCACCGGGTTACGAACCAGGCCGGCGAGCATGGCAGCCTGCGGCAGCGTCAGCTTCTTGGCGGTGGTGCCGAAGTAGTGTCGGGCGGCCGCTTCGACGCCGTAGGCGCCGTCGCCGTAATAGGAGATGTTGAGGTAGCGGGTGAGGATCTCGTCCTTGGAGTACTTCTTCTCCATGGCCACGGCGAACCGCAGTTCGCGGACCTTACGGGCCATGGTGTTCTCGGTGGCCAGGGCGCGGGCCTTGGCGTCGCCGTTCGCCTCCGCCGATTCGATCTGGACCAGCCGGACGTACTGCTGGGTGATGCTGGAGCCGCCCTGGGTGTTGCCCTGGGACGTGCTCAACAAGGCTCGCAGCGTCCCCTTCGGGTCAATCGCGCCATGCTCGTAGAACCTGGTGTCCTCGATCGCAATCTGTGCCTGCTGCATGATGAGGGCGATGTTCTCCAGCGGCTCGACGATCCGGTTCTCGTCGTAGAAGTAGGCCAGGACGGAGCCGTCGGCGTTCAACAGCCGGGAACGTTCCGCCTGCGGAGGCGTGTCCAGTTCAGTCGGCAGCGAATCCAGCCCCGCGCCGGCCAGCTTGCCGGCCTCCGAGACCATGCTCGCCATAGGCACGACCAGACCGGCGGTGAGCAGCCCGCCGAGGATGGCGACCACGAAGAACATGACCACCGAGTACAGCCTCTTCCCCATCCGCATGGGTTCTAGGGTACGTGACGCTGCGGGCCACTCGAAGTTGCCCCGTGGACGGCCCATCTCATTTCGACGTCATGCCTAGCCAGTGGCGCATCGGTGGCGCTAGCCTGCATACTGAACGCCATCAAACCACCTACCCCACCGGCCAGGCAGACGAATCTGCAGAGCGTGAAAGGTGAAGAGCAGTGTCGCTCTCGAAGACTGAGGATTGGACCCTTCTGGCGAAGTGTCGCGGGATGCAGGACGAGTTGTTTCCCGAGGGTGCGGATCAGAAGCGGATCCGGGCAGTCTGTTACTCCTGCAAAGTGCGCAACCAATGCCTGGCCGAAGCGCTGGACAACCGCGTCGAGTGGGGCGTGTGGGGTGGCATGACTGAGCGTGAGCGTCGCCAACTACTGCGCCAGCGCACCGACATCACGTCGTGGACGGCGATTCTGTGCCCGAAGGAGCATCGCCCTGCTGAGTGAGGCTGACTAGGGTTGAACCCATGACGAAATGGGAGTACGTGACCGTCCCGGTGCTGATTCATGCCACCAAGCAGATTCTCGACACCTGGGGAGCTGACGGCTGGGAGCTGGTCCAGATGGTGCCCGGCCCGAATCCGCAGAACCTGGTGGCCTATATGAAGCGGCCGGTGGAATGAACGATGAGTTGGACGAGGTCAGCCCGTCGATTCGACTGCGTGACCTCGGCATCGACCTGCCCCCGGTTGCCGCGCCGGTAGCCGCCTACGTCCCGGCCCTGGCCTCGGCGGGGCAGGTGTTCACGTCCGGCCAGTTGCCGATGGTCGCCGGGCAACTGCCCCTGACCGGACGGGTGGGAGTCGACGTCACCCCGGAGCAGGCCTACGACCTGGCGCGGACGGCGGCGCTGAACGCCCTTGCCGCTGCCGCCAGCGTGGCAGGCGGCATCGACGGGATCCGTCGGGTGGTCAAGGTCGTGGTGTTCGTGGCCAGCGACCCCAGCTTCACCGGCCAGCCCCAGGTCGCGAACGGGGCGTCCGAGCTGTTGCAGGCCATTTTCGGTCAACGCGGCCAGCACGTCCGCAGCGCGGTCGGGGTGGCTGTGCTGCCGCTGAACTCCCCGGTCGAGGTGGAGCTCGTTGTCGAAGCAAACGCTGCCAGGTTCTGAATCGCGCCTGGCCTTGGTGCGGCGCGCCAGGGCGATCAACCGGAAGCTGGGTGAGACCTACCCTGAGGCCCACTGTGAACTCGATTTCGCCACGCCCCTGCAGTTGCTGGTGGCGACCGTGCTGTCGGCCCAGTCAACCGATCGCCGGGTCAACTCGGTCACGCCCGAGCTGTTCCGGAGGTACCCGGACGCTGCCGCGTTGGCCGGCGCCGATCGCGCCGAACTGGAGGCGCTGGTCCTTCCCACCGGCTTCTTCCGGGCCAAGAGCGATGCGTTGATCAGGCTTGGGGCAGCCCTGGTGGCGGACTTCGGGGGGCAGGTGCCGGGCACGCTGGCCCAGCTGGTCACGCTTCCCGGTGTCGGGCGCAAGACCGCGAACGTCGTCCTCGGCGACGCTTTCGGCGTCCCAGGGATCACCACTGACACCCACGTGATCCGCCTCGCCCACCGGTTCGGCTGGACCACCCAGACCAAGCCGGAAGCGATCGAGACCGACATCGGCGAGCTCTTCGAGAGGCGGGATTGGGTGCTGCTGAACCACCGGGTGATCTGGCACGGCCGACGGCGCTGTCATGCCCGCCGTCCCGCGTGTGGCGCCTGTCCGGTGGCTCGACTGTGCCCGTCCTTCGGCGAGGGGCCGACCGACCCGGACGTGGCTGCCGCGCTGATCCGGGAGCCCCGCGGATGAAGCGGCTCGCGCTCGCGATCGTGGCCCTGCTGCTGGCCGGCTGCGCCCCGGTAGCAGCCACCTCGCCGGCGGACTCCACCTCGCCGGCGTCGAACACCGACCTGGTGGCTGCCCGTCGGGCCGCCGGGATCGCTGACTGCCCGCAGCCGACTCCGTCCGTGCCGGTTGCCGGCGGACTGCCGCAGCTCAGCCTGGAGTGCTTGGGAGGCGACACGCACGTCGACCTCGCCGCGTTGCGTGGCCCGACGGTGATCAACTTCTGGGCCCAGTGGTGCCTGCCGTGCCGGCAGGAGGCGACGTTCCTGGCCGAGTTCGCCGACGACCCCGAAGCCAGCGCGTCGGTGCTGGGCGTCAACTACGACGACCCGCAGCCCGCGTGGGCCATCGAGTTCGCGGAGTTGGTGGGCTGGAAGTACCCGCAACTGCAGGACGCCGCGAAGGCCACCGCCGGCCCCTTGGGGGTTCCCGGCATCCCGCTGTCGCTGCTGCTCGACGCGGACGGACGGGTGGTCGCCCGCCACCCAGGGGCGTTCGCGTCCACCGCCGAGTTGCGCGCCTGGGTGCGCAAGGGGCTGTCATGAACGACGTGCCGATCGAACTCCGGCAGGCGTCGGAACGGTTCGCCCGCCCGGACGCGCTCGACCGCATCCCGGGGGCCAGGGCGCCGCGCGGCAGCCGCGCCGCGGCCGTCCTCATCCTGCTCAGCCAGGGCGAGGCGGGCTACGAGGTGGTGCTGGTCGAGAAACGGCCCGACCTGCGGCATCACGCCGGGCAGGTGGCCTTTCCGGGCGGACGGATCGAGTCCAGCGACGCCGATCCGGTGGCTGCCGCCCTGCGGGAGGGTCACGAAGAGGTCGGGATCGATCCTGCCTCCGTCGAGGTGCTCGGCGTGCTGCCGACTGCCCACATCGTCCGCAGTGGCTTCGACGTGACGTCCGCGGTCGGCTGGTGGCGGCGGCCGCGCCGCCTCGTGCCGGTGGATGTGGGGGAGATCGCCGCCGTCCATCACGTCTCGGTGGCCACCCTGTTGGCCCCGGAGAACCGGTTGACCTGGGTGCATCCGTCCGGCCTGACCGGGCCGACCTTCCTGGTGGACGACCTCTTCGTCTGGGGCTTCACCGCCTACCTGCTCGACGGGCTGTTCGAGCTGCTGGATTGGACGCTGCCCTGGGACCCATCGCGGCGCAGCGAGATCCCTCGCCGCTTCCTCAGCGATCGGCTCTGAGCGTCCCGCGGGCGCTGCTGGCGGGGAAGGATGGGGGCATGGAATCCACAGCATCCCCGTGGTGGAAGCGGGCGGTCGTCTACCAGATCTACCCCCGCAGCTTCGCCGACAGCGACGGCGACGGCGTCGGAGATCTCCCCGGCATCATCGGTCACCTCGACTACCTGGCCGATCTCGGGGTGGACGTGGTGTGGCTGTCACCGATCTATCGCTCACCGATGGACGACAACGGCTATGACATCTCCGACTACGACGACGTCGACCCGCTGTTCGGCACCCTCGACGACGTGGACGCGCTGATCGCCGGCTTACACGCCCGAGGCATGAAGCTCGTGATGGATCTCGTCGTCAACCACACCTCCGACGAGCACCCGTGGTTCGTCGAGTCGCGGGATCCGTCCTCGCCCAAACGTGACTGGTACTACTGGCGTGCTGCGCGCCCGGGCCACGAACCGGGGACCCCCGGCGCTGAACCGACCAACTGGGGTTCGTTCTTCTCCGGTCCCGGTTGGACGTACGACGAGACCTCCGGGGAGTACTACCTGCACCTGTTCAGCCGCAAGCAGCCCGACCTCAACTGGGAGAACCCCGCGGTGCGCGCGGAGGTCTACGCCCTGATGAACCGCTGGGTGGACCGCGGTGTGGACGGTTTCCGGATGGACGTCATCAACCTGATCTCCAAGACGCTGCCGTTGGCCGACGGGGTCGAGACACCGGAGGTGGGGCTGTGCTACGACCCGGCCATCGTGACCGACGGCCCTCGGATGCACGAGTTCCTGCGGGAGATGAACCGCGAGGTGGGGCTGAGCGACCGCGACCTGTTCACGGTCGGTGAGATGGTGCTGGTGGACGTCGAACACGCCCGGGAATACACCGCCGCCGAGAACCGCGAGTTGGGCATGGTCTTCACTTTCGAACACATGACTCTCGACAACGAGCCGGGAGCGCCGAAGTGGCAGCACCGGCCGGCGTCCCTGGTGGAACTGAAGCGGAACCTCGCCCACTGGCAGAACGGGCTGGCGGAACGCGGCTGGAACTCGCTGTACTTCGAGAACCACGACCAACCGCGGTCGGTGTCACGGTTCGGCGACGACACGCCCGGCTTCCGCGTAGCTTCGGCGAAGTCCCTGGCGACCGTGCTGCACCTGTTGAAGGGGACGCCGTACGTCTACCAGGGCCAGGAGCTGGGCATGCGCAACGCCGGGCTCGCCAGCATCGAGCAGTACCAGGACCTGGAGACCACGCGTTACTACGCCGAAGCGTTGCGGCTCGGCATGACCAACGAGCAGCTGATGCCGGTGATCATGGTGAAGAGCCGGGACAATGCCCGGACGCCCATGCCGTGGGATGCCACGGCCAACGCCGGCTTCTCCACCGGGACGCCGTGGCTGCCGGTCAATGTCGACCATGGCGAGATCAACGCTGCGGCGGCGGTCGCCGACCCTGGTTCGGTCTTCCACCACTACCGGGCGTTGATCGCTTTGCGTCACGACCTTGCGGTGGTACGCGAGGGGCGGTTCGACCTGTTGCTGCCGGACGATGAGCGGCTGTTCGCCTACACCCGGACACTCGGAGCAGAGGTGCTGCTGGTGGTGGCGAACCTAGCCTCCCAGGCGACCCGGCTTCCCGCCGATGGGTTGCCTGCCACGGCAGGCGCACAGCTGTTGCTGGGCACCCACGACAACCTGGGTACCCACGACAACGGCGGGCCGCTGCTGCAGCCCTGGGAATCGCGGGTCTACCGCGTGAGCTGAGCGTCCTGGGCGGGTGTCAGCCCAGCGCAGGCTGTTGCGGCTTGCCGGTGAGGGAAAGTCCGGCGACCTCCTGCTTTCCGCTTTCGAGCGCGGACTTGACGCTGGCCACCGAAGCTTCGGCGTGGGCGATCGTGGCGTCGGGCTTGGCGAAGTTCAGCTGCTGCTTGCCGACCAGCGCCAGCACCCCGGCGACCAGGAACACCAGGAATGCCATGAGCGAGAAGCCCCAAGCGGCAGCGCCCAGCAGCGGCAGGTTGAACCACGTCATGAACCCGAGCGACAGCAGGAACGACAGGCCGAGGAACAACAGCGTGCCGCCCGTGATCGCGAAGTAGGCTGCCGCGCCGAACAGCCCGGCCCCGATGCCCGCGGACTTGGCTTGCGGCATCAACTCGGCTTTTGCCAGTTCGAGTTCGCCCTTGACGATGGCAGTGACGTCGGCCTGGATGTTGCTGATGATCTCGGCGATCCCTGGTTTGGTTTGATCGGCCATCGCGAGCTCCTTCGGCGTGTGGTACCGCCAGCCTAGTGGTTTGCCCCCGCCTCAGATGGTGATCCGCAGCCCGTCCTCGGGCAGCTCGATCGGGGCGGTGAGCTGGCTGTGGTCGACCTGGGCGCGCCAGCACACCACCGAGTAGGGCAGCAGCAGCGGCTCGGGGACTCGCGCCGACGTGTCGTAGAGGGCGCCGACGGCTGCCAGGACGTCCTGACGGTCGCTGGGCTCGGCGCCGGCGATTCCCGGCAGACGCTCCACCATGGCCAGGAGTTCCGGTTTGGTTGCCGGCACCCAGAGTCGAAAACGTCGCTGCTCGACCGCGGGGAAGTAGCGGCTCTCCGCCAGTGCCACCGCGGTTGCCGATTCGTCGCTCGTCATCGCGGTGGGGTCGACCTGTCGCAGGATGGCTGCCAGCTTGCGGACCCAGGGCACCGAGTCGTCGCGGACGGTCTGCAGGACGGCCAGAGTGCCCCCGGCCCGCAGCACCCGGGCGAACTCGGCCAGGCAGAGCCGCGGTGCCAGGGTGTGCAGCAGTTCGGCGACCACCACCTGGCCGAAACTGCAGGAGGCGAAGGGCAGCGCGTCGGGTGCCCCCGCCACCACACTCAGGCCGGGGTGGCGGTACGCCGCGGCCGCCAGGCGCCGGGTCGCCCGGTCGACCAGCGTCAACGTGCCGGTGCGGGCCAGGTGTCGGGCAGGGGTGATTGAGGCGGTGCCGACCGCGAGCAGGGCGTCCTGCTGGTGTCCGGCCAGCCAGTCGAACGCCGACTGCGGCAGCGCAGGTCGTTGACTCGGCATGGCGGCATAGTACCTGGGCGAATTGTGGATAGGGCCTTGCCGGCAGGGGTGTCCGTCCACAGGCTGCCGAATTGCTGAACCGACCCTGACCGGGGTCGTGAAGCTGTGGCCGTGGTGAACACGGAGCGCGACGTGCTGGTGATGGCGGCAGCCGGGGAGACCCAGGACGTGATCCTGTCCGCTGCCGCGGCGCAGGAGGTGCCGACCCGGGTCGTCGGCCTGGACGGACTGGTGCAGGGATGGCGGGCGGCCGAGGCGATCTTCATCGCCGTGGACGAGGCGGAGCGAGTGGCCGGCCAGGCCCTGCCGCCTCGCGACCGGGTCTTCCTGGTCGGACGCGACGTCGTGGCCCTCGCCACCTGGTCCGCGCCGCTGGGCGCGCGTGTGATCGCGCTCCCCCAGGGCGCTGCCTGGCTGGGCGCCGTACTGGCCGGAGGTGCCAGCGGGCGCGGGCGGGCGCCGGTGGTGGCCGTCCTGGGGGGTTCGGGTGGGGTGGGGGCCTCCACACTGGCTGCCACGCTCGCCTGTCTGAGTGCCCGCCAGGAGCCGGCAGCGCTGGTGGACACCGACCTGACCGGCGGCGGGATCGACCTGTTGCTGGGTGCCGAACGTTCCGACGGCTGGCGGTGGCCGCGGTTGAGCGGAGCCGATGGGCACGTGGGTGAACTGCGGCGGTACCTGCCCGTGGTCGAGGGAGTTTCGCTGGTGTCGATGGCTCGTGGCCCCACCCCCGATCTGGCCCGTGAGCCGCTGGCGGCCATCATCGGTTCGCTGCGGCGAGGCCACCGGCTGGTCATCGTGGATCCCGGGCGGGCGTTGACGCAGGCGGCACGCGAGTCGTCACGGCTGGCGACGCACGTGGTGCTGGTGGTGCATGCCTGTGTGCGCGGCGTCGCGGCCGCCCGCGAGGTGCTGCGAACCCACCAGCCAGACACGGCCGTTGCCGTCCTGCGGCGGGTCGGGCCGACGGTGTCGGCGTCGATGGCCGCTGAGGCGCTGGGGATCGAGGTCATCGGCGCCCTGCCGGAGGACGGACGGCTGCCCGGGGCCGCCGAACGGGGCGAGCCGCCGACCCGGGCCGGGCGAGCCTACCGGCGCGCCTGCCAGGAGGTCCTGGCCCTGGTCGGTGACGGCCATGGGTGAGGTGTCGCTCGAAGGGGTACGGGAGTACCTGGTCCGACACCACCTCAGCGGCGGGCCGGTCGAGGTGGGCGCGGCCTTGCGCAGCCTCGGTCACCTCGCCAGCGAGGGTGTCGTCCGCGCGACGGTGGCGGAGCTTCGTCGGGAGTCGGTCGGCGCCGGTCCGCTGGATGTGCTCCTGGCCACCGAGGGAGTCACCGACGTCCTGGTCAATGGTCCCGACGAGGTCTATCTCGACCGCGGCCGCGGGCTGGAACGAGCCCCGGTCAGCTTCACCGATGAAGCCCAGGTGCGGCGGCTGGCCGTCCGGCTAGCGGCGTCGGTCGGACGGAGGCTCGACGAGGGGGCCCCGTTCGTGGATGCCCGGCTGGCCAACGGAGTGCGGGTTCACGCCGTGCTGGGGGTCATTGCGGATTCCGGGACCTGCCTGTCGCTGCGCGTGCCACGCCGGACGGCCATGAGCCTTCCTGAGTGGGTAGCAGGTGGCGCGCTGCACCGCGACGCGGCAGCCCTGCTGGGCCGCGTCGTTGAGCGGCGGCGGGCCTTCCTGATCTCGGGCGGCACGGGTTCCGGCAAGACCACGCTGCTCGCCAGCCTGCTGGGGCAGGTTCCCCCCGGGGAACGGATCGTGATCGCCGAGGACTCCCGAGAGCTCGCACCGGCGCATCCACACTGTGTTCGGCTCGAGGGGCGCCCGCCGAACGCCGAAGGAGTCGGCGCAGTATCGCTGACCGACCTGGTCAGGCAGGCGCTTCGGATGAGACCGGACCGGCTGGTCGTGGGGGAGGTCCGGGGAGCCGAACTGGTCGACCTGCTGATGGCGCTCAATACCGGGCACGAGGGGGGCTGCGGCACAATCCACGCCAACTCGGCGCAGGACGTGCCGGCCCGGCTTGAGGCGTTGGCTGCCCTGGGCGGGTTGGGCAGGGCAGCGCTGCACGCGCAGGTGGCGGCCGCCCTCGACCTGGTGGTGCATATCCGACGACTGGCCGGAGGCCGCCGATGGGTGGAGGAGATCCGTGTGATCCGCGCTGAGTCCTCCGGGCTGTGCACCGCGGTCCCTGCCATCCGGTTCGAGCCCGGGGGCGGCGTCCTGCGCTGTGAGGGCTACGGCGTCCTGGAGCAACTGGTGGTCCGGTGACCGGGCTGGCGGCCGCGGCAGCGTTCGTGGCTGTCTGGCTTGGTCTGGCTCCCCGTGCCGGCTTGCGCCGGCTCGACAAGGTTCACCAGCCCAGGCCTCGGGCGGCACCCCCGTGGTGGGTGGTTCTCGCCGCCCTGGGCGGCGGGGTCGGAGGGACCTGGCTGGGCGGCTGGGCGCTGGGCGTCGGTCTTGCCCTGGTCACCGCGACCGCGTCCTGGGTGCTGCGCCGAAATCGGCGACGACGGAGCGCTGCTGCGGCAGAACGGGAAGTGGTGCGCTCGTGCCAGCTGCTGGCCGGGCTGCTGCGCGCCGGATTGGTGCCGGCCGCGGCCCTGGCCACGGCGGCTGTCGAAGCCCCCATGCTCTCGGCGGCGGCAGCGGTGCAGGTTCTGGGAGGTTCGGTGCCCGACACGCTGCGCGTCCTTGGCCGGGCGCCAGGGCATGGGGGTCTCGGCGAGTTGGCCAACGCCTGGGGGGTTGCCATCCGGACGGGGGCGTCCCTGACCGTCACGCTGGACGGCCTCGCCGAGCGGCTGGCAGCCACGGCGGAGATCCGACACACGGTCGATGCGGAACTGGCCGCACCTCGGGCCACCGGGCGTCTGCTGGGGGCGCTGCCAGTGGCCGGTGTGGTGCTCGGGTTTGCTGTCGGCGGTGACCCGGTGGCGTACCTGACCGGCTCGCTGACCGGGCAGGCGTGTCTGGTGGTCGGAGCTGCGCTCGCCTGCGCAGGGCTGGTGTGGACCGAGCTGCTGGCAGACCGGCATGGGAGGGACTGATGCGCTGGCAGCGATCGAGAGGGGGAGCCTGATGGCGTGGACGGTGGTGGCAGCGCTGGCCGCGGGAGCAGCCGTCCTGTTGTGGATCAGGCCGCCACCGCTAGCTCGGTTACACGACAGTGAACGCCGACCACGGCTACCGGGGTGGCTGCGGCCAGTTGCCCATGCCATGCCGGCGCAGCAGCGCGGGGTGGTGGCGGGTGCCGTGGCACTCGCGATCGCGGTCTGGGGTGGCGTCCTCGGGTGGATCGGGTGGCTGGCCGCAGGTTGTGGCGGCCTGGCGGCGTTCGTCCTGCTTGGCCGCTTCACCCTCTCCGCCGAAGCCCGGCGGCGGGAGCAGGTTGTCGCGCGGCTGCCGGAGACCTGTGACCTGCTGGCGGTGGTGGTCGACGGCGGTCTGCCGTTGCGGGTGGCGGTCGACGCGGTGGCGCCAGCGGTCGGCGGGGTGGTCGGTGACCTGTTGGCGACGGTTTCGGCCAAGATCCGACTCGGAGTCGCCGAAGCGCAGGCTTGGCGCGAACTCGCCGCAGAGCCGGGCATGGAACAGCTTGGCAGGGAGGTGGCCCGCACCGTCGGCGGCGGAACGGGCCTGGCGAGACTGCTCCGAGGTCTGGCCCTGGACGCGCGGCGGGAGGCTCTCGCCGCTGCCCAGGTGCGGGCCAAAGGGGTGGGGGTGCGCAGCGTGCTGCCGTTGATGGTCTGCTTCCTGCCGGCGTTCGTCCTGATCGGGATCGTCCCGATCATCGGCGGGCTGGTCAGCCGGTTCTTCGGCTGACGCGGCCGCCTGCCACTGGGTGCCGCCATGTGCTCCCACGTGGTTGTCCACAGGTTGGCGGTTTTCCCAAGGGCTATCCACAGGGGTGGATCGGGGCTGAACCGTTCCCCAGCGGCCTCCCGAGACTCTTCGGTGTCTCCCGCAGGGGGAGTCACGAGAGGAGACCAACCATGGGAAACGCACCGGTCACGTTCCAGCAGCGACACGACGAGCGGGGCATGACGACCGCCGAGTACGCGGTGGGCACGGTGGCCTCGGTGAGCATCGTGTCGGTGCTGATCAGCATCATCAACAATCCCGAGTTCCAGAGGGTGCTCTGGGAGCTGGTGCAGCTGGTCTTCAAGGTGGTCATGCAGATGTTCGCCGCGTCCTGAGCAGTAAGGGGGTGGGGGCGGCCGCACCCCCACCCCCTGAAGGGAGGAAACGATGCAGCAGCGCGGAATGGTGACCGTCGAGTTGGCCTTCGCGATGCTCGGCGCCGCCGGAGTCGCCGTCGTCATCTCGTGGCTGGTGACGGTCCTGGGGTTGGTCATCCAATGCCAGGACACGGCCGCCGAAGTGGCTCGCCAGGAGGCTCGGGGGGACACGGTTGCGGCCGACCGGGCACGCCAAGACCGTCCCCGGGATGCTGACGTGACCGTCCGACGTGCGGATCGAGCCGTCACCGTGGTCGTGGCGCTGCACGCCCGCCCCTGGGCTACGTGGCTCCCGGCGGTACCGCTCACCGTGCAGGCGACCGTGCTGGCAGAGGAGGGCTGAGGTGAGCCAACGCGGGTCGGGGACGATGATCGCCGCGGCAGGGGTGCTGGTCGCAGCGGTCGTGGCTGCCGCCGTCATCCTGGGCGGCGCGGCGACGCTGGCTGTGCACCGGGTTCGGTCAGCTGCCGACCTGGTGGCCGTCTCCGCGGCGGCGGAGAAGTCGCGGGGAGGAGACGCCTGCCAGAGCGCACGCCAGCTGGCCAGCTCCAACGGCGTGAGCGTGCGGGAATGCCGCATCAGCGGCGACGACCTCGACTTCGTGGTGAGTGTGACCGTGACACTGCCGTTCACCCATCCACTGCCCGGCGTTCCCCGAGTGATCGAGGCGACCGCGCATGCGGGACGGTTGACCGGAGCCGGCCCGTGAGATCACGGCACTGGCGACCCGGTCAGGACGAGCTGCAGCAGCCGGTGGGCGCCGTTCTTGTCCAGCGGGGAGTTGCCGTTGCCGCACTTGGGGGACACGACGCACCGGGGGCAACCGGCCTCGCAGGGGCACTCGCCGAGCAGGGTGAGGGTTGCCGCCAGCCACGCGTCGATGACCTCGAACGCCCGATCCGCGAACCCGGCTCCGCCAGGCTGGCCGTCGTGGACGAAGACGGTGAGTTCCCCGGTATCGGGGTGGCACACCGTCGAGAGCCCGCCGATGTCCCAGCGGTCGCAGGGCGCGAACGCCGGCAGCAGCCCGATCGAGGCGTGCTCGGCGGCGTGCGCCGCCCCGGCCAGCGCCCGCTCCTCGATGCCGGCGGCGCTCAAGGTGGCAGCGTCCACCGTCCACCAGGTCGCGCGCGTGCGCAGCGTCCGTTGTGGCAGGTCCAGACTGGTGGCGTCCCAGACCTTCCCGGTCACGGTGTCGCGGCGCAGGTAGCCGGTGACGCGAGAGCGCAGTTCGACCGCGCCGAGATGCACGGTGGCCCCCGGCAGGCGGCTGCGCACCTCATCGCCGCGGATCGCCAACTCGAACTCCCCGAGCGCCTGAGTGAAATACGGCTCCCGGTTCGCGCGAGCCAGGGCCGAACGGGCCGGTTCGTCATAGTGGGAGATCCGCCACTGCTCGCCCTGATGCAGGTAGATCGCCCCGTCGTGCACGGTGCGGTCAGCAGCTGCCGGATCGACCTGCCCGACCACGCGTCCGGTGGCTTCGTCGAGGACGTCGATGTTGCCCCCGGCGAGGTTACGCAGGTCGATGCGGTCCACAGCCCGATCCGGACGTGCCCAGAACCACCCGGCCGGGCGGCGTCGCAGCACCCCGGCAGCCTCAAGTCGCTCAGCCAGAACGATCGTGGTGGGGCCGAAATAGTCGGCATCCGACGACCGCAGCGGCAACTCCTGGGCGGCCGCTGCGATGTGGGGGCCAAGGACCGCTGGATTCTCCGGATGCAGCACGATGCGCTCGACGGGGCGCTCGAAGATGAGTTCGGGGTGTTCGCAGAGGTAGGCATCGAGGGGATCGGGCTTGGCGACGAGGATCGCCAGGGCATCGCGTCCGTCTCGTCCAGCCCTGCCAACCTGCTGCCACAGGGCTGCGAGGGTGCCGGGGAAGCCGCAACAGATGACCGCATCCATCCCGGAGATGTCGACCCCCA
>CAYUWV010000017.1:14560-22411 GCA_964448385.1 uncultured Propionibacteriaceae bacterium
GTGCCGGGGAAGCCGCAACAGATGACCGCATCCATCCCGGAGATGTCGACCCCCAGTTCGAGGGCGTTGGTGCAGGCAACGGCCTGGAGTCCGCCGGTCTGCAGGCCACGCTCGATGGCCCGGCGGTCCTCAGCCAGGTAACCACCGCGGTACGCGGCCACCCTCGCCGGTTCGGCCACCGCACGCCCGGCGCGCAGCGCCACGAGTTCGGCCTGGACGCGCGAGGTGGTGAAGCAGATGGTCTGTCGTTCCTCGTGCACCAACCGAGCCATCAGGTCGGCAGCTTCGTGATGGGGGTCGTCCTGCGGCTGCCACAGGCAGAAGTCCAGTGCCGCCCGCCGTGACGTGTCCTGGTCGACCAGCCGGGCAGACCCGACGCCAGTCAACGTGGCGAGGTGCGCGGCGGCGTCGGTGGCGGTGGCCGAGGCGGAGATGAAGACCGGGTTGGCGCCGTAGTGGGCGGCCACTCGCCGCAGCCGCCGCAGCACCGCGGCTACCTGGGCGCCGAAGACGCCCCGGTAGCGGTGGGCCTCGTCGATCACCACATACCGCAGGCTTCCGAGCAACCGGCTCCAGCGCGCGTGGTTGGGCAGCACCGAGCGATGCAGCATGTCGGGATTACTGAGCACGTACTGACCCGAATCGCGGACGAAGCGACGCTCGGCTTCGCTGGAATCGCCGTCGAGAGCGCACGGACGAAAGCCAGGGATTGCCAGCTCCCGGGCGCCGCGCAACTGATCGTGGGCCAGGGCCTTGGTCGGCGCCAGATACAAAGCGGTGTGCCCCGAGCCGGGCAGCAGCCGGTTCTTGAGAGTGGGCACGTCATGGCCGAGCCTGCCGGTGACGCAGGCGGCGATGATCGGCATCAGGTACCCGAGAGTCTTGCCCGAGGCGGTTCCGGTGGCCACCGCGACGTGATCGCCGCGGAAGGCCGCCTCGGCCGCCTCTCGCTGGTGCGCCCAGGGTGCGGTGACGCCGAGGCGCGAGATGGCATCGGCCAGCGGCTCCGCCAGCCAAACCGGGAAGTCGACGGGCTGCCCGCTGGCGGCCGGTCGGTGGTGGACGTGGCGCAGCCGCGCATCGTCCTGCAGCCACCGGGGGATCCCCATGGCCCCAGCCTGCCACGCGCCCGTGACACTCTTCCTTGCCCGCCACGGGGCCACGGCTGGCTCCTGGTTCGGCGACCGGTGTTCGGCGCCCCGAGGGTGGCCCCTGGGTCTGCCCAGCGGTGTGGAAGGGTTGTCGCATGACCTTCATCGATCGGCTCCGGGACGACCTGCTGACCGCCGACTACACGCTGGACGGCGTGCAGGGCCGCCTCGGCGAAGCCGCGCTGGCGGCACTGGCCCGGAACAGCAGCGTGGCCGCCGGCCGCGCGCTCGCCGGCGCCACGGACCCACAGGCCGACGCGATCCGGCTGTGGCTGTTGCACGAGTCCCTGCCTGGCGAGCGGGCCGCTCGGCTCGCGGCTCTGCCCCAGCTGCAGGCCGCTGGGCTCGTCACCGGCGGCCCGACCGTCAGGGCGACGGTGGAGCTGAAGCCACACGGCTCTGAGCTTCGCCAGGGCTGGATCTGCTCCGACATCACTGAGTTGGACGGAGGCGCCGCCCGTCCGCGTCCCGACTTCGTGCTGGGCGCCTCGCCCGCCTCGACCACCCTCGCCCAACTCGTCCCGCGCGGGAGCGTCGGTTCGGCGCTCGACCTGGGTACCGGCTGCGGGATCCAGAGTCTCCACCTTGCCGATCACTGCCACCGGATCGTGGCCACCGACCTGAACCCGCGGGCCCTCGCCCTGGCCAGGATCACGCTCGGCCTGAGCGGGGTGACGACCGACCTCCGCCAGGGCTCGCTGTATGAGCCGGTGGCGGACGAGACCTTCGACCTGATCGTGACCAATCCGCCGTACGTGCTCTCCCCGCCGGGTGGGGAACTGGTCTACCGCGAGGGCAGCTTCAGCGGCGACGGGCTGATGCGCACGGTAGTGGCCGGGTCGGCCCGCCACCTGGCCCCCGAGGGCACCCTGGTGGTGCTGGGGAACTGGGCCATCACCGGTGAGCCGTGGCAGGAGCGGCTGGCCAGCTGGATACCGGCCGGCTGTGACGCACTGGTCCTGCAACGCGAGACCCTCGACCCCTACGAGTACATCGAGGTGTGGCTGGCTGACGCGGGCCTGCTGGGAACCGAGGCGTACCTTCCCGCCTACCACCGCTGGCTGGACTACTTCGACAGTTTGAGCATCGCCGGGGTGGGCCTGGGCTGGATCGTGCTGCGGAACTCCGGACGCGAGCGCCCCGACGTGCGCGTCGAGGACTGGCCCCACCGCGTGGTGCAGCCGGTCGGGGACGCCCTGAGCGCGCACTTCGACGCGATCGATCCCTCCCGGCTCGGCGACGAGGCGCTGTTGAGTGCCACGCTGGTGCGGGCTGACTCCCTCACCCAGGAGACGCTCGGGGAACCAGGCGCCGCCGACCCGCAGCACATCGTGCTGAGGCAGGGGACCGGACTGTGCCGAGCGGTCGCGGTCGACACCACCATCGCCGCCGTGGTGGGCGCCTGTGACGGGGATCTTCCGCTGGGAGTGCTGGTCGGTGCGGTCGCGAGCCTCAGCGGGGTGGACCCCGCGCGTCTCGCCGGCGAGGTGCTGCCACGATTGCGTCCGCTGATCGCGGACGGGATGCTCCGGCCCGGGTGATTCACAGGTTCTCACAGGATTCCCACAGCGAAGGCTTGGATTGGCCGCGGACACTGGATCCTGAGCAGATGACAAGGAGACGTGATGGCTGACGACGACATCACCCAGCGAGTAGACCCACGCCAGCAGGACACGGTTGTGCTGCCCACCCAGCCGGGCGAGGTCGAACCGACCCGCGCGTTCGAGGTGGGGCCCGATGCCACCGCGCAGGTGGTGCCCGCCGTCCCGGTGCACCAGACCCAGCCCATCGAACTGGTGACCGAGCCGATGTCGGCGGGGGGGCAGTCCTTCGCGCCGCGGACGCAGTCCTTCGCGCCGGCGGCGCAGGTGGTCGGACGCATCTGGGCCACCACCCCCAACCCGGCCTGGGCGCCACCGGACCCGGCCACGATCCGTCCGGCAGTGAACTACGCCGGGCAACTGTCGCCCGCAGGCGCCCCGGGATACCAGTCGTACGGCTACCAGAGCGCCTACGCTCAGCCTGGCTACGCGACCCACAACGGTTACGCCGGTGCTGGCTACCAGCCCGGGGGCTACGACGCCGGGTGGGGGGGCTATCAACCACCCAGCGGCCAGCCGGTGCTCTACGAGGGTCCCGAGCAGCCGAAGCGGAAGCGTGCCGGGGCGGTCGTGGCCCTCGTCGTGGCAGTTGCGCTCGTGGCGACCTCCGTCGCCTGGGCCTTCCGTCCGTCGATCGAACTGGCCACAGGTGGGGCCAGTGACCCGTCGGTGAGCCAGCCGGCGGCACCCCAGACGCGACCCTCCACTCGAACCCAGCCCAGCACGCAGCCGTCCACAGGATCAACCCGGGGCGTCAGCGCCGCGCAGTCCGCCGGCGTCGTGCTGATCGACGCCGAGACCACCGAAGGCGCCGCAGCAGGGACCGGCATGGTGCTGAGTGCCGACGGCAAGGTGCTCACCAACTACCACGTGGTCGCCGGTTCGTCGAAGGTCCAGGTCACCCTGGCCGACTCCGGGGATACCTACGACGCGGAGGTGCTCGGCTTCGACCAGGCCAAAGACGTGGCGCTCCTGCAACTCCAGGGGGCCAGCGGGCTCACCACGGTGACCATCGACGACGACGCGGTCGACGTCGCAGACACGATCGCTGCGGTCGGAAACGCCAACGGACGCAGCCGGCTCAGCAAGGCCACCGGTCAGGTGACCGCGCTCGACCAGGATCTGACGGTGTCCTCGGACTCGCCGTGGGGTGCCGAAGAGGATCTCACAGGCCTGATCGCCACTGATGCCAACGCTGTTCCCGGCGACTCCGGGGGTCCGATGTTCGACGCTGAGGATGAAGTGCTGGGCATGACGACCGCCGGGTCGGTGAAGGAAGGCACGAGTTACGCCGTCCCGATCGCGACGGCCCTCGGCGTGGTCGCCACCATCGAGGCAGGCAGCGACGTGGGCACCACCCGGGTCGGCCCGGCGGGCTTCCTGGGCATCCAGGTCGACACGACAGGGCGGGCGAGTCGTGGCGTGACCGTCACGCAGGTCGTCGACGGCAGCCCTGCGGACAAGGCCGGGGTCACCACCGGCAGCACCCTGACCAAGGTCGGGGACACCACCATCACCGCCGACACCAACGTGGCCAGCGTGATCCGAGCCCTGGAGCCTGGGCAGCAGACCACCATCGCCTGGATCAACCCGAGCGGGACCGCCAAGCAGGCCGAGGTGACGATGGGCTCCAGCACCGTCAACTGAGGTCACCGATCGAGCCGCCCGCCACCCTGCTTCGCGGCAGGGGGGTGGGCGGCTAGCATGCGTTCCGGCATCGCAGAAGTAGAGTGAGCAGCCGTACGCCCCCGAGCCGTCCGAGAGAGAGCATCGTGGCCCCTGCAACCAAGCGCCGACTCGTCATTGTCGAGTCGCCAACGAAGGCTGTCAGCCTGGCCAAGTTCCTGGGTGCTGGCTACATGGTCGAATCCAGCCGCGGGCACGTCCGTGACCTGCCCACTGGCGCCTCTGAGGTGCCCGCCAAGTACAAAGGTGAGAAGTGGGCGCGCACCGGAGTCAACATCGAGAAGGACTTCGAACCGCTCTACGTGGTCGCCGCCGCCAAGAAGTCGACGATTCGCGAACTGAAGGCCAGGCTCGCCGACGCCGATGAACTCCTGCTGGCCACCGACGAGGATCGCGAGGGTGAGGCCATCGCCTGGCACCTGCTCGACGAACTGAAGCCCAAGGTGCCGGTGAAGCGGATGGTCTTCCACGAGATCACCCCTGAGGCCATCACCCAGGCTGTTGCGAACACCCGCGCGCTGGACACTGACCTGGTCGACGCTCAGGAGACCCGCCGCATCCTCGACCGGTTGTACGGCTACGAGGTGTCGCCGGTGCTGTGGAAGAAGGTCATGCCCAAGCTGTCCGCTGGACGCGTGCAGTCGGTGGCCACCCGGCTCGTGGTCGACCGGGAGCGCGAGCGGATCGCCTTCCTCGCCGCCGACTACGCCGACATCGAAGCGACCCTGGATGCCGGGCCCGACGCCGACCCGAGAACGTTCACCGCGCGGCTCACCCACGTCGGCTCGCACAAGATCGCCGCCGGTCGTGACTTCGGCGCCACCGGGCAACTCGCCGGCCGGAGCCTGCTGCACCTGGGGTTGGAGGCCGCCGAGGGCCTCGCCGCAGCGTTGCAACAGGGGACGTTCGCGGTGGGATCGGTGGAATCCAAGTCCTACACCCGGCGTCCGTACGCACCGTTCCGCACCACGACGCTGCAGCAGGAGGCCGGCCGCAAGCTGAGCTTCAGTGCGCAGCGCACCATGGCGGTCGCCCAGGAGCTGTACGAGCGCGGCTTCATCACCTACATGCGTACCGATTCGGTGACGTTGTCGCAGACGGCCATCGCCGCGGCCCGTGCGCAAGTGAAGGCCCTGTTCGGTGGTCAGTACCTGCCGGCGCAGCCACGCGTGTACAGCTCCAAGGTCAAGAATGCCCAGGAGGCGCACGAGGCCATCCGTCCGGCCGGTGAACACTTCCGCACCCCGGCGCAGACCGGGCTGACCGGCGACCAGTTCCGGCTCTACGAACTCGTCTGGAAGCGGACCATCGCCTCGCAGATGAAGGACGCCGAAGGCAACACCGTCAGCGTGAAGATCGGGGCGACGCTGCCGCACCGCGTCCACGTCGCCGACGCGAGCACCGGTGAGGTTGTCGAGTCCGGACGGGCGAGCTTCGCCGCGTCCGGTCGCACGATCACCTTCCTGGGGTTCCTGAAGGCGTATGTGGAGTCGGTCGACGACGACCAGGCCACCGACGACTCCCAGGCCCGGCTGCCCGAGTTGGCCAGCGGCCAGTCGCTGACCGCGGAAGCGGTCAAGGCCTCGGCGCACCAGACTCGCCCGCCGGCGCGCTACACCGAACCGTCGCTGGTGGCCAAGCTCGAGGAACTCGAGATCGGGCGTCCGTCCACCTACGCCTCGATCATCAGGACCATCACCTCGCGTGACTACGTGTTCAAGAAGGGGACAGCGCTGGTGCCGACGTGGCTGGCCTTCGCGGTCACCCGGCTGCTCGAGGAGCACTTCCCGAAGCTGGTCGACTACGCGTTCACCGCCCACATGGAGGAGACGCTCGACGAGATCGCCAACGGCAACGCGGCACGCCTCGCGGTTCTCAAGGACTTCTACTTCGGCCCGGAAGGGGCGGAACACGAGGGCTTGAACACCCTGGTCAACGAGTTGGGCGAGATCGATGCCCGCAAGCTGTCGACCTTCGCGATCGCCGATTCGGGGATGGACGTGCGAGTCGGTCGCTACGGCACCTACATCGAGGACGCCGACGGCCGCCGGGCCAACGTGGACGCCGAACTGCCGCCGGACGAACTGACCGCCGAGTACGCGAGCGAGTTGCTCGACCAGCCGGCCACGCAGGAGCGTGAGGTTGGCGTCGACCCCGACTCCGGCCTCACCATCGTCGCGAAGGCGGGACGCTTCGGCCCCTACGTCACCGAGGTGCTGGGCGACGACGCGCCGAAGTCCGCCAAGCCGCGCACCGGGTCGCTGTTCGCCTCCCAGTCGGTCGAGACGGTCACGCTGCCACAGGCCCTGGCGCTGCTGAGCCTGCCGCGGGTGGTGGGCACGGCTGCCGACGGTGAGCCGATCACCGCCCAGAATGGTCGCTACGGTCCCTACCTCAAGAAGGGGACGGACTCGCGCTCGCTGACCAGCGAGGAGCAGATCTTCGACATCACCCTGGACGAAGCGGAGGCGATCTACGCCCAACCCAAGACCAGGGGACGCGGCCGCGCGGCCACCGCACCCGTCCGGGAACTGGGGGATGACCCGGCCACCGGCAAGCCCATGGTCATCAAGGACGGCCGGTTCGGCCCGTACGTCACCGATGGCGAGGTCAACGCCACGTTGCGGCGCAGTGACTCCGTGGAGGCCATGACGGTGGAGCGGGCGGCTGAACTGTTGGCCGAGAAGCGCGCCAAGCCGCCGGCCCCCAAGCGGACGACGCGGCGCGCCCCGGCCAAGACCGCGACTCGGGCACGCACGCCGGCGAAGGCCTGAGCCGTGCTTGGCACGTTCATCGTCTTCGAGGGTGGGGACGGAGTGGGCAAGTCGACTCAGGCGAAACTGCTGGCCCATTGGCTCACCGCCCAGGGGCGAGGGGTGCTGCTGACCTTCGAGCCGGGGGACACTCACGCCGGTGCGATGATGCGGCGAATCGTGCTGGATCCGGCGACTGGCGAGATGTCGCCGCGCGCAGAAGCCCTGCTCTATGCCGCCGACAAGGCGCAACACGTTGACCAGGTGATCCTGCCGGCATTGGCGCGCGGCGAGGTGGTGGTGTGCGACCGCTACGTCGACTCGATGCTGGCCTACCAGGGCGCCGGTCGCGTGCTCGACGTCGACCGTGTCGAGCAGATCGCCCGGTGGGCGACCGCCGACCTGCTGCCCGACCTGACGGTGGTGCTCGATCTCGACCCGGCAGCTGGGGTGAGCGAGATCGTGGACAAGGACCGCTTGGAGAGCGCCGGCGCTGACTTCCACGTCCGGGCCCGTGAGTATTTCCTCGCCCTTGCTGCCCGGGATCCCGAGCACTACCTGGTGCTTCGAGCGCGGGGGGACCGGGAGGCGATCGCGGCAGCGGTCCGAGAGCGGGTGTCGGCACTGTTGTCGGCGGGGAGTGGCACGCTGTCCTCGTGA
>CAYUWV010000017.1:22511-23956 GCA_964448385.1 uncultured Propionibacteriaceae bacterium
CGTCGGGTCGAACTGAGCACTCCGAGCGAAGCGGCGATCGCGGAACTGCTGCAGCGCCGGGACGGAGTGGACGCGTCCATGGCGGCGTTCGCTGCCAGGGTCGCCCAAGGCCACATCGGACGGGCGCGGGCGCTGGCCCGCAACGAGGGCGCCCGGATCCGGCGTGCCGAGGTGTTGCGGCTGCCGGCGCGGCTGGTGACCCTGGGGGACTGCCTCACTGCGGCGGCGAACCTGGTCGAGACTGCCACGGAGGAGACCGCCGCCATCACCGCCGACCTGGACGTCCGCGAGCGCACGGCCTTGTCCGAAGCGCTCGGCATGACGACCAAGGGTGCCCGCCCCCGCACCGCCCAGGCGGCGCTGCGCGACCTGGACGACCAGCAGAAGGCGCGGGCGAAGCGGCTGCAGCGCGACTCGCTCGATCGCGTGCTGACCGAACTCACGTGCTACTACCGCGATGTGCTGACGCTCCAGACGGGCGCCGCGACTCGCTTGATCAACAGCGAACTCGCCGACGAGATCGGACGGCTGGCGCGACGCACCACGGCGGAATCAACCGTCCACCGACTGGACGCCATCCTGGCGTGTCGCACCGCCCTGGAGACCAACGTGGCGCCGCTGTTGGCGATGGAATCGCTGATGATCTCGCTGGCCGACGAGTTGTAGCCGGCCAGCGAGACAGCTCACTCCACCAGGGTGGCGGTGAGGGTGATGGTGGTGCCGGTCATGGCCTTGCTCACCGGGCAGTTCAGCTTCGCGTTCTCGGCCGCTTCGGCGAACTGCGCCGCGGTGAGCCCCGGAACCACCGCGGCCACGTCGAGGTGGCTCCCGGTGATGCCGACGCCCGGCTGGAAGGTGACGCTGGCGGTGGTGTCGACCGAGGTCGGCGGGGTTCCAGCGCCGGCGAGGGCGTGCGACAGCGCCATTGAGAAGCAGGTCGAGTGGGCGGCGGCGATGAGTTCTTCGGGGCTGGTCTTGCCGTTGGCGGCCTCGGCTCGGGCGGGCCAGCTGACCGCGAATCGTCCGACGCCGGAGGAGGTCAGTTCCACCTCGCCGTGACCATCGAGGAGTGCGCCTTCCCAGTGGGCTTCTGCGGTCTTAACTGTCGCCATGTCGGTTCCCTTTCAGTGGATGCCGCCATCCTGCCAACTCATCCCAAGTCCACGCCAGAGGCCGCCCAGTTCCGGCCGGCCCGCCGTGTCGGGCAAGGGCGGCGGCGTGGTGTGGTGTTTGATGGTGGTGCATTCGGCAGGAAAGGACTTCCCCGTGACCGAGCAGCGCGATCCCGCAGAGCTCTCCCAGGAGGAGGCGGCCGAAGCGGAGCCGTCGACCGACGACGTCGTCGAGCATGTTCATCAGGCCCATGAGACCGGGCAGGCAGTCGACGCGCCGCCCGTTGAAGGTGACCCCGTTGAGCGAGCCCTGGATGAGGGCATGCCGGTGAT
>CAYUWV010000018.1:0-1757 GCA_964448385.1 uncultured Propionibacteriaceae bacterium
GGTGCTGGGGTTCTCCCAAGGGGATGTCATGGCGTGCTCCGTCGGTCTTCGGTCAAGCTGCGGGTCACCCTAGTGTGCGAGCCCTCGCGCGATCCGGCGGCACCGTCTCAGCAAGGGACCCCTGGGTCTCACCGGGGATACCTGGATGGTAGTCGGCCGGCTCAGCCGATCACCGACACCTCCGCGACGGCACCGCGGAAGTACCCGTCGCCGACCGGCGGCAGCGAGGTGAGGTAGACCAGCACGAACTGGGTCTGCACGGCGGGGAAGTCGAGGGTGATGGTGCCCTGGCCGTCGTCGGTCGACACCAGCTTGCGCCACTGCGAGACCGACCTCAGTGGCGCAGTGTCGGAGGCCGTCACCGGAACCCGGATCTCGAGGCTGGTCGGTGCCCCCTGGAGCGTCAGCGAGACGCTGGTGACCCGGTGGGTCTCGCCGAGGTCGAGCAGCAGTCCCACGCCGGGCTTGAGGCCGCCCAGGGCGGCCAGTTTGCGGTAGCGCTCGGTCGTCCACGCCGTGTCCGGCTTGGAGTCGATCGCGCGTGTGGCCAGCTTGCCGTTCTCGGCCCCACTGCCTCCGTCCGCCCTCGGGTCAAAATCGGCGACCCGGGCGATCTTCACGGGGCCGGCCGCAGGGGCGGCGGCGGGGGTGCTGGCGGAGAAGATGTTGACCAGGGCGATGATCGCGGCGATCGCGAGCAGCAGCCCCAGCACGATCACGATCCACGGCCGCCGGTTCTTCACGGTCGCTTCGCTAGAGCCGGCACCCGGTGCCGACGCAACCCCCGCCTTGATGGGCGCCAGGGCTGAAGCCGGTGGTGGGGGCACCGGGGTGAAGGGGACGGGGGTGTCGAGCGGCGCGGACAGGAGGGCCTCGGTCAGCTCGCCGCTGAGCTCCTCGTCGGCGGAGTGTGGCAGGCGGGCGTCCACCTCGAACCGTGGCCGCGCCGGGGTCGGGACGGGCGGGGCCACCACCGAAACCGGTCCGGTGGGCCCCGTCGCGGTGCCGGGCAGGGTGTGGTCGAGTCGCAGCCGCAGATCGGCGGCAGCGCTGCTCGGCCCCAGCACCAGCGACAACTCGGTGGTCACCTCCGCAGCCGTGACCAGCCGCGACGCCTGTTGGCGGGGTTGGGGGGACAGGATGCGGTCGACGACGGCGTCGACGGGCTGGGCGACACCGTTGCGCACCTGGCTGGGCAACAGCAGGCGTCCGTTGTCGACGGGGGCGGCCAACAGGCCGAACCGGTCCCCGCCCGGCCAGCGGGTCACCAGGCAGGCGTACAGCAACTTGCCGAGGGCGTGGACGTCTTCGGCCTCACCGTTGCGATGCTCCGCGAGGTCGGACGCCAGGGCGGCGTCCACCAGCAACCCGATGATCTTGATGTTGCCCGAGGCGGTGACCAGAACCGTTCCCGGGTTCAGGTGGCGGTGGTAGATCCCGTGCGCATGCACGTCGATGAGGGCGTCGGAGACCTCGCGCACCACCCAGGCGGTCTCCGCCCCGCTCAGGGGGCCGTCCGCCAGCACCTGCTGCAGGCTGCGCCCGGCCGCGTACTCGTAGACCAGGTACACGCCGTGGTCGCCCGGCACAGCATCCACGACGTCCAGCACCCGCAAGAAGCGGGAGTCGGTGGCCAAGGCCGCGCGGCGCGCCAACCGCTGCACCTCGTCGCCGCGAGGGTCTCCGGGGGCCAGCAGGTGGATCAGCACGGGACGGGCCAGCACCACGTCGTTGGCGAGCCAGGTCTCGTGGCCACC
>CAYUWV010000018.1:1857-6630 GCA_964448385.1 uncultured Propionibacteriaceae bacterium
CGCTTGGCCAACGCGTGGTGCGTGATGACGACACCGATCCAGTAGGCGATCGCGTACGCCAGCGCCAGACGCGGTGCCACCGTGGCCTGATTCTCGAACGGCAGCACCAGCGCGACGGCCAGCAGGGCGTTCGCGCCCGAGATGCCGATCTGCAACAGGAAGGGGGTCTTGGTGTTGTCGAGGGCGTAGAAGGCGCGCAGGTACAGGTACTGGATGGTGTAGGGCACCAGCCCGACCGCGAAGGCCATCAGCGTCCACGCGACGAAGTGGTAGTCCTGCGCGCCCTGGCCGTGGCCGAAGATCAGCCGGGCGATCGGATCGGCCAGCACGATGAAGCCCAGCGACGACGGCAGCAGGAAGGTGGTCGCCAGCCGCAGCGCTCGAGTGGTCTCCGTCGTGACGCCTGAGGTGTCCCCGGCCGCTGCGGCGCGGGAGGCGGCCGGCAACATCGCGGTGGCCAGCGACACCGTCAGCAACGAGTGCGGCAGGATCCAGATCAGGTACGCGTTCTGGTACGCGTTCAGGCCGGCACCCGCCATCGCCACATGCGTGACTGGGTCGATCGGGGTTGCCGTGCTCGCCAGGTTGGTCACCACCACCTGGGCCAGCGAGGTCAACGCCACGTAGCCCACCATCCACTTGGCGACGTGGAAGGTGCGGCCCAGCCCGGTTCCTTTCAGGTCGAACCGTGGCCGGAAGCGGAAGCCCACCCGGCGCAGGTACGGCAGCAGCACCACGGTCTGGATCGCGATGCCGAGCGTGGATCCCGCGCCGAGCAGCCAGGTCTGCTGCGGGGTGAAGGCAGCGCCCGAGACCGCGTTGCCTCCCCAGATCGCGATGTAGCCCGCGAAGACGGCGATGGACACCACGTTGTTGGCGATCGGGGCCCACATCATCGGGCCGAAGCAGTCGCGGGCGTTCAGCACCTGCCCGATCAGGAAGAACACGCCGTAGAAGAACAACTGCGGCATCGTGATGTAGCTCATCAGCAACAGCGACTGCCACTGCTCGGCCATGTTGTCGGCCCGCCACGTCGGCGACATGTAGACGCTCATCACCCAGGGAACCGCCAGCGTCAGCAGCACGGTCAACGTCCCGAGGATGATCAGGAAGCCGGTCATGATCCGGTCGACGAAGGCCTTGCCCTCGTCCGGGTCGTGCAGTACAGCGCGGACGATCTGCGGCACCAGGACGTTGTTGAGGGTCCCGCCCGCCAGCAGCATGTAGAGCGAGTTCGGCACCGTCATCGCGAACGTGAAGACCTCGGCACGCAGCGTGCCGTTGCCGAGCGCGAAGGCGATCAGCATGGCCCGGATCACCCCGAGCACGCGGGAAACCATCGTCCCCGACGCCATCACCGCGGTCGCGTTGAGGAGCCGGCGACCGCCCGCTTCAGTCATGCTGCCCGCCCTCCGGCTGGTCGACGGTGGGAGTCGCCGGCTCCGCCGCGGCGCGCTTGCGCACCTGGCGGACCCGCAACGCTGTGGTGGCCACCACGACGATTCCGGACCCCACCACGATCACCCAGCCGATCATGCCCAACTCGGTGACCTCGATGGTGACGTGGGTGTCCGGGGTGACCCGAGTGCCCCGCTCCGTGGCGATGTAGGCACGCGCCTGCACGACGCCGTTCGAGTCGGCCTCGGGGCGCACGTTGACGGTCTCGCTCTGCCCCGGGCCGACGTTGACGACCGCGGAATCGGGGACGGTGAGCCGCTGCGGATTGTCGGGGACGACGCGGACCTTCACGCGGATCGTCTCGCTGAGATTGTTGGTGACGGTGAGGGGGAACTCGTTGCGCCGGGCCGACATGACGAACCGGGCGCTCGCATCCAAGGTGACGTCGCGAGCTACTGCGGCCGGGCTGACTAGGTCACCCAGAGCGCGCACGAAGCCGGCTTGTCCCTTGTCGTCACCGATCCAGTCCGACGAGACGGCCCGGGAGAGCGCCGCGGCGGCCTGCTCGGTCAGGGTCGACTCCGGAACCAGTTGGCCGTAGCTTGCGAAGCCGCGTTCGAGGGTCGAGACCGCCGCGAACTGCTTCGCCGTCAGGTGGCTGGACACGGTGTCGACAAATGTCGCGGGGCGGCCATTCGGCTTGGTGCTGAGCAACTGAGCCAGGCTGCGCGGCCTCGTCCACGAGGTGGTGGTGGCCGCGTTCACCGCCACCTCGGAGGGCTCCGAGATCAGCCTCGCCTGACCGGCCTTGCCGGCGATCACGGTCTCGGCCTCGAGAAACTGCTGTTGGACGAAGGGCGACTCCGCCGCCTGGGCGGTCAGCGTGGTAGCCGCCAGCACGGGGAGGTCAGCGGGGCCCGGCTGCCGGGCGCCGGCCCGGGTGACATTCGAGACGATCACGGCCGCCGCGTCGGTCGCTGCCACCGCGTCGTAGGCGGGGACGGTGAGCTGCGCCCCGCTCGGCAGCACGAGCAGCGGCAGCTTCTCCAGATCAGCCACCTCGGCTGTCGCGGTGACGGCCCGCGGCAGCACGTCGAAGTCCTCGGCGGCCACCGCTCCCACCACGTCGGGATTGCTGAACAGGCTGCGGGCGCCCTGGTCAGCGGGCAGTTTCGAGAACCTGGCCAGCCAGGCTTGCGCGACCGCCTGGCCGGTGCCCGGGGTCACGGTGTCGCGATCGCGCACCTGGTAGCCGTCCGCCATGTCGGTGACTTCGTCCAGGAGCGCCGGATCGATGAGGTAGCCCAAGCCGTCCTGCGCCGCGTCCAGGAGTGAATTGAGTCGGCCACTGAGCTGCGACGCCAGCTCGTTGCTGCGGAACACCCCGTCGCTCACCTTGGTCGGGGGCGCGCTCAGCACCACGATCGGCGTCACCGGCACCACCTGCTCCCCTGGCAGGGCCACGAAACTGCGGGCCTGGGTGACCACGGTGTACGAGTTCGCGGCGCTGTCGCTGGCGCGCACCTCGGTGCCGATGGCGTACGCCGCGCCGAGGGTGGTGAACCCGAGACTCTTCAGGCTGGCCGTGAGTTCGAGCGGGGCGGACGCACCCGGCTCCAGCGGCACGGAGGCCTTGGTGATGGTGACGTAGCTACCGGGTTCGGTGAACAGTCGGCTTCCCATGACCGTCGCGGCGGACACCGTCCGCAGGGTTGGCAGGTCCTGGATCGGGTCGCGCGAGAGCCAGATCATGGCGTGCACCCCGAACACGGGAACGGTGCCGGAGTTGGTGACGGTGGCCTGCAGTGTGAGGTGGTCGGTCGGCTTCGTCCCGCTCAGCTCGATCGACGTGAGCTGGACGCTCAGCGACGGGGTATCCGCTCCGGCGACGGCAGCGGTGCCCGCCACGCTGGCACTGAGGAAGAGCATCCCGATGGCAAGCACGAGCGCGCGGCGCAGTCGTGCGGTGCTCCCGGGTGTCACCGTCCCATGGTACGGGGGTGCGGCCGGACTCTCTTCTCACCGACCCGCGCGCGACCAACCGGTAAGCTCGTGCGCCGTGCCCGTCCTCTCTGTCTCCCAGCAGGCTGCCCTGGCCACCGTCCGCCGGGTCAGCAGTGGCGTGCAACGCCTGGCGGATCTTTTCGAGGCTGCCGGGCTCGAGTTCTATCTGGTCGGTGGCTCCGTCCGCGACGCGCTGCTGGGCAAGCTGGGCGAGGACCTGGACTTCACGACCTCGGCCCAGCCAGACCAGATCGAGGCGTTGGTGCGGCAGGTCACCCATTCGGTGTGGGATGTCGGGCGTGCGTTCGGCACCATCGCCTGCCAGGTGCGCGACGACGAGGGCCACTGGCTGGTCGAGATCACCACCTTCCGGGCCGACAATTACGCCGACCATTCCCGCAAGCCGGAGGTCGTCTTCTCCGATCACCTGGCGGGCGACCTGGTGCGCCGGGATTTCACGGTGAACGCCATGGCGATGTCGATGGCGACCGGCGAGCTGCTCGACCCGTTCAACGGCCTGGAGGATCTCGCCGACCAGGTGATCCGGACGCCGGCCGCGCCCGAGTTGTCGTTTTCGGACGACCCGCTGCGGATGCTGCGGGCCGCCCGGTTCACGTCCCAGCTCGGCTTCGCGCCCGCGCCAGAGGTGGTCAAGGCCATGACCGACATGGCTGGGCGGATCACGATCGTCTCCGCAGAACGCATCCGGGACGAACTGTCCAAACTGTTGCTGTGCGACAACCCGCGGCCGGGACTCAACCTGCTGGTGGCGACGGGGTTGGCCGACATCGTGCTGCCAGAACTGCCGGCCCTGCGGATGGAGCGCGACGAGCACAACCGTCACAAGGATGTCTACGAGCACAGCCTCACCGTGCTCGAGCAGGCGATTGCCCTGGAACGCCAACGCGGTCACGAGCCTGATCTGGTGAACCGGCTCGCCGCCCTGCTGCACGACATCGGCAAGCCGGCGACCCGACGCTTCGAACCGGGGGGCAAGGTGAGCTTCCACCACCACGACGTGGTCGGAGCGAAACTGACCCGGAAGCGGCTGCAGGCGCTGCACTTCTCCAACGAGCAGGTCAAGGCGGTGGCGGCGCTCGTCGAGCTGCACCTGCGGTTCCATGGCTACGGCGAGGGGCAGTGGACGGACTCCGCCGTCCGACGTTACGTGCGGGACGCCGGGGACCAACTCGAGCGGCTGCACATCCTGACCCGATCGGACTGCACCACGCGCAACCTGATGAAGGCGAATCGGCTGGCCAGAGCCTACGAAGAGCTGGAGTGGCGCATCGACGCGCTCGCCGAGGAAGAGGAGATGTCGGCCATGCGCCCCGACCTGAACGGGCGACAGATCATGGAGCTGCTCGGCAT
>CAYUWV010000018.1:6730-9681 GCA_964448385.1 uncultured Propionibacteriaceae bacterium
GAAGGTGGCCATGTTCTCGTCCATGAAGATCCGCAACTACCGGCTGTTCTGGACGGGCGGCTTCGTCTCGAACGTCGGGACGTGGATGGCCCGCGTCGCGCAGGACTGGCTCGTCCTCACGATCCTGACCAACAACTCCTCCCTCGCCCTCGGTCTGGTGACCGGGCTGCAATTCCTGCCGACGGCACTGCTCGCACCCTGGGCGGGCACGGTGGCCGACCGGTACGCCAAGCGGCACGTGTTGCTGTACACCCAACTGGCGCTCGCTGTGACCGGACTCGCCCTCACCGCGCTGGTCTGGGGCGGCTGGGTCCAGCTGTGGCACGTGTACCTGCTGGCGACCCTGCAAGGGGTGGCTGCGGCCTTCGACACCCCGGCACGCCAAGCCTTCGCCCCCGAGATGGTGCCCGCCCGGCTCATCCCGAACGCGGTCGGGCTGAACACCACCTCGTTCCACGCCGCCCGGGTGGTTGGTCCGGCCGTGGCCGGCCTGACGATCGCCTGGTGGGGGGTGGCGCCGGCACTGTTGCTCAACGCCCTCAGCTTCGCGGCGGTGCTGGTCGCCCTGCTGCTCATGAACCCGCGGGAGCTCACGCCCGCTCCCCGGGCCGCGCGGCGGGGCGGGGTGCGTGACGGCATCCGCTACGTCCGGGATCGTCCGGACATCCTGCTGGTGCTGTTCGTCGTGTTCATGCTGGGGACTTTCGGCATGAACTTCCAGCTCTTCAATTCCCTCATGGCGACCGCAGCCTTTGGCGCGGGCCCCGAGGAATTCGGCCTGCTGGGCTCGGTCATGGCCGTCGGTTCGCTGATCGCCGGGCTACTGGCCGCCCGGCGGTCGCGGCCCCGGTTGCGGTTGATCCTCGCCGCGTTGGCGGGCTTCACCGTGATGCTGTTCGCGCTCGCCCTCACGCCGACCATCGTCTGGTACGCCGTGTTGCTGGTGCCGACGGGCCTGTTCGCCCTCACCGTGATAACGGCGGCGAACACCTCGGTGCAACTGGCCGTGGAGCCCGTGATGCGAGGGCGGGTGATGGCGCTCTACATGGCGATCTTCCTGGGCGGTACGCCGCTGGGTGCCCCGCTCTTGGGGTGGGCCGGGGACGTGTGGGGCCCCCGGGCCACCCTGGTGATCGGCGGCGTGGCGTGCGGCCTGACCGCGGCCGTCGTCGGGCTGCACCTGCTGCGCCGCAACGGCTGGGAGTGGCCGTGGCTGCGAAGCGACGACCACGCGATCCTCGATGTCGTGGACGAGCCCCGCTGATCCAGCGCTACTCTGCGGCGCTGAGCGACATGTCGACGACCGCCCGTCCGGCGACCTTGCCGGCTGCCAGCAGGGCGTAGGTCTCGGCGGCCTGTTCCAGCGGGACGCGCAGCGACACCACGCTGGTGTAGTCGATGACACCGCGAGCGGCGAGGTCGACCACGCCCGGCAGGTCGGTGCGGGTGCGGGCACCGTAAGAGCCGTGGATGGTCTGGCCCCGGCGCACCAGCCGGTTGATCGGCACGGCGGCGGTTTGGGCGCCGGCCGCGAGCCCGACGGGCACCATCCGTCCGCCGTCCGCGAGCAGGTCCAGGGCCTGCTCGAAGGTCGCGGGGATGCCGAGCGCTTCGAAGGCCACGTCGACGCCGCGTCCGCCTGTGATCCCGAGGACGGCCTCGGCGGCGTTCTCCGACCGGCTGTTCACGGTGTGGGTGGCGCCCAGGCGCTTGGCGGCCAGCAGCTTCGTGTCGTCGATGTCGATGGCGATGACGGTGCGGGCCCCCATTTCGGCGGCGATCTGGATGATGTTCGAACCGACTCCACCCGCCCCGATGACGGCCACCGATTCGCCGTACCGCAGGTCGGCGCCGTGCCGGACGGCCCCGAAACCGGTCATCGCCGCGCAGCCGAGGATCGCCGAGGCGACCGGATCGAGTGATTCGGGGGCCGGGGTGACCGCCGTGATCGGGATCACGCAGTATTCGGCCAGGCCGCCCATGGAGTACTGGGCGATGGTGTTGCCGTCGAGGTCCGCGAGTCGGCTCGTGCCGTCGAAGAGTTGCCCCTTGAGCCGGTTGAGGCTGAAGAAGGGGGCGCAGAGGTCGTCGCGGCCCCGGGCGCAGTCGGGGCACGTGCCGCAGGGCATCAGGAACGCGCCGCAGACCTGCTGGCCGACCCGGAGGCCGGAGTTCTGGGAGTCGGGGCCCATCTCGACGATCACGCCGGACACCTCGTGGCCGAGGACGGCCGGGGTCGGGAAGGCGATCGACCCGTGGATCACATGCAGATCGGAGTGGCACAGTCCGCACGCGGTCACCTTCACCAGCACTTCATGCGACTTCGGCCGCGGGGTGCGGATCTCCTGGATCTGGAGCGGTTCGCCGGGGGCGACCAGCACGGCGGCGCGCATGGTGTCGGGGATCGGGCTGGCGGTGGTCGTCATGGCGTCTGTTTCCTTGCATAGGGGAGCCTCACGTGACTCTCCGCTCAGCATAGGAATAATGGTTTGTCCTGTCAATAGGTCAAAGTTCGTGCTGCGGCGGCTGAGCGGCTGGACGCGTGCGCGCGGCTACGATGAGGCGCCGATGATGGTCGTCCCCGGTGGTGCTGCGGGCGCCGTCGACCAGCTGAGAAGGAGCGAGCATGGGTGAACGCTGCGGCTGGTGTGGCGACGACCCGCTCTACGTGGCCTACCACGACACCGAGTGGGGGGTGCCCGAGCACGACTCCCGCGCGCTGTTCGAGAAGCTGGTGTTGGACGGGTTCCAGGCCGGGCTGGCGTGGATCACCATCCTGCGCAAGCGGGACGCCTTCCGCGCCGCTTTCAGCGGATTCGACCCGGACCGCATCGCGACCTGGGGCGAATCGGACGTGCAGCGCTGCCTCGCCGATCCCGGCATCGTCCGGCATCGCGGCAAGATCGAAGCCACCATCGGCAACGCCAGGGCCTGGCAGCAGGTCGAGGCCG
>CAYUWV010000018.1:9781-22751 GCA_964448385.1 uncultured Propionibacteriaceae bacterium
GGCAAGATCGAAGCCACCATCGGCAACGCCAGGGCCTGGCAGCAGGTCGAGGCCGGGCAGGGCTTCAGCGAGTTCCTGTGGGGGTTCGTGGCCGGCGTCCCCGTCCAGAACGAGCGGGCGAGCCTCGGCGAGATCCCGGCCCAGACGCCGACCTCGCTCGCCATGGCGAAAGCCCTGAAGGCACGGGGCTTCGCGTTCTGCGGGCCCACCATCTCCTACGCGTTCATGCAGGCCGTCGGGATGGTGAACGACCACGTGGTCGACTGTCCCGCCTACGCCCGGCTGGCCTCGTGAACGGTCGCGGGCTGCCTGGGTGGATCTCGCCGGTCTGGCTGGTCCTGACCGCCATCATCTCGGTCCAGGTCGGGGCGGCGTTCGCGAAGTCGCTGTTCGTCCTCACGGCCGCCACGGCCGTCGCCTGGCTGCGGATGGCGGTCGCCGCGGTGATCTTCTGGGTGGTTGCCCGTCCCCGGCTGACCGGACGGACGTGGCCGCAGTGGCGGGTGGCGATCGGCTACGGAATCGCGCTGGCCACCATGAACTGGGCGATCTACCAGAGCTTCGCCAGGATCCCCATCGGGCTGGCGGTGACGATCGAGTTCCTCGGTCCGCTCGGGGTGGCCCTCACCGGGTCACGGCGACCGCGCGACCTGGTGTGGATCGCTCTGGCCGGGGTCGGCGTCGCCCTGCTCGGGGTCGTGCCGTCCGACGTCGACTGGGTAGGGGTCGGGTTCGCCCTGCTGGCGGCCGGCGCCTGGGCCGCCTACATCGTGCTCTCCGGACCGACCGGACGGGTGTGGTCCGGCGTGACCGGCGTCACGGTCGGCAGCCTGGTGGGGGCGCTGGTGTTCGCCGTCCCCGGAGTCCTGGCCGGGGGCGCGTCGCTGTGGCAACCGCAGGTGCTCGGTCTGGCGGTGGTGGTGGGGATCATGAGCTCGGTGATTCCCTACGGACTGGAGATGATCGCGCGGCGGGACATCCCGGCGGGCGTGTTCGGCATCCTGATGAGCCTGGAGCCCGCGGCGGCCGCGCTGGCCGCCCTGGTGGTGCTGGGCGAGCAACTCGGGCTCGTCGAATTGGTCGCGATGGCCTGTGTGACCGTGGCCAGTATCGGCGCGACGCGCTCGCTCAAGCCGGAGCTTGAGCCCATCGACTAGGGCTGGTCCTCATGAGGGCAGGACGCCCATCGGAATCGGGCTGCGAACGCCTGCCTTGCCCAGGGCCGCCAGGCTGCGCTCCAACAGCGTCCGCTGAATGCCCCAGTGCTGGTTGGGAGCGGTCTTGGCGGTCATCCTGATGGTCATGGTGGTGGCGGTGACGGCGTTCACGCCGGCCACGTCGGGCTTCTCCAGCAGCACGTCCGCGTAGGCGGCATCACGTTCAAGCTCCGCGGCTACCTCCTCGAGAAGGCCGATCACCTTCCCCGCGTCCTCGTCGTAGGCGACCGGGACGTCGATCACGGCTGTCGACCAACCCTGGCTCTGGTTCCCGATCCGGAGGATCTCCCCGTTGCGGACGTACCAGACCGTGCCGGTCGAATCCCGCAGCCGGGTCACCCGCAGCCCCACGTCCTCGACGGTGCCGCGGGCGTCCCCGGTGTCGATCAGGTCACCGACCCCGTACTGGTCCTCCATGATCATGAAGATGCCGGAAAGGAAGTCCTTCACCAGGCTCTGCGCCCCGAAGGCGAGCGCGATGCCGCCGACGCCGGCGGAGGCCAGCAGCGGGGCCAGCGGGATCCCGAGCACGGTCATGACGGTCAGCACGAGCACCGTCCAGACGGCGATCGAGGTGAGGTTGCGCAGCAGTGAGCCCACCGTCGAGATCCGCTGCTCGTAGCGCTCACTGTCCGCGCCGGTGGCCATCGAGAGGATCCGCTGGGCCCGGGAATCCGGGTGCTTGCGTTGAGCGTGGGCCCGGTTGATCGCCGCCTCGGTGCCGAACTTGATCGCCCGGACGATCAGCCATTGGCAGATCATGGCGCCGACCACGATCACGGCGATGGCGATAGGGGTGTCGGGCCAGGTCCAGGTGATGAGGAGCGGGATCATGGCTTCATTGTGGCCGATCGGCTGCGCGGGCCAGCGGGCGGTCCGGACGCGTAGCCCAGCGACGGTTCGCCGAATTGGCAAGCCCACCGCCGAGTAGCGGGAATAGCGGGCAGGGGGCGGACGTTTGCTAGAGTAGTTGAAAACGAAACCAGTTTGGAGCGAACATGCAGTTAGGGATCTTCAGTGTCGGCGACATCACGCCCGACCCCACGACCGGACGCACCCCGTCCGAGCACGAACGAATCCTGGCTGCGGTGACCCTGGCGAAGAAGGCCGAGGAGATCGGTCTGGACGTCTTCGCGCTCGGGGAGCATCACAACCCGCCCTTCCACCCGAGTTCGCCGACCACGCTGCTCGGGTTCATCGCAGCGCAGACCGAGCGGATCATCCTGTCGACCGCCACCACCCTGATCACCACGAACGACCCGGTGAAGATCGCCGAGGACTACTCGGTGCTGCAGCATGTCGCCGAGGGCCGGGTCGACCTGATGATGGGACGCGGCAACACCGGCCCGGTGTACCCGTGGTTCGGACGCGACATCCGCGACGGCATTCCGCTCGCCATCGAGAACTACGCCCTGCTGCGGCGGCTGTGGCGCGAGGAGGTCGTGAACTGGCAGGGCAAGTTCCGTTCCCCGTTGCAGGGCTTCACCCTCGCCCCGCGGCCCCTCGACGACGTGCCGCCGTTCGTCTGGCACGGCTCGATTCGCAGCCCGGAGATCGCCGAGCAGGCCGCCTATTACGGTGACGGGTTCTTCCACAACAACATCTTCTGGAACATGAGCCACACCAGGCGCATGGTGCAGCTGTACCGGCAGCGCTTCGAGCACCACGGCCACGGCCCGGCCGACACCGCGATCGTCGGGCTGGGTGGTCAGTTCTTCATGCGTCGCAACTCCCAAGACGCGATCAACGAGTTCCGTCCGTACTTCGACGTGGCACCCGTCTACGGGTACGGGCCGAGTCTTGAGGAGTTCGTGGAGCAGACTCCCCTGACGGTGGGGTCGCCGCAACAGGTGCTCGAGCGCACGCTCGGCTTCACCGCCCAGGTGGGTCACTACCAGCGCCAGCTGTTCCTGCTCGACCACGCCGGCCTGCCGCTGAAGACGGTGCTGGAGCAACTCGACCTGCTCGGCGAGATCCTTCCGGAGCTGCGCCGCGGGTTCGACGAGGGTCGCCCCGCCCACATCCCGGACGCACCGACGCACGCCTCGCTGCTCGCCGCGCGAGGGGCCGTGACCGCGGCGGCGCGGCCCGTGGTGCTGGACGATGTGACCGGCCGCTCACCCGAGGTCGTGTCGGCATGACCAAGCTCGTCCTGGTCACGGCAGGAACCGGCACTCCGTCCAGCAGCCGACTGTTGGGGGAGCGCCTGGCACAGGCCAGTGTCGCCGCGCTGGACTCCGTCCAGCCCGGCACGACGCTGACCCACCTCGAACTGCGGACGCTGGCCGTCGACCTCGCCCAGCATTCCGCCACGCGGGTACCCAGCGCGGCGCTCAGCGAGGCGTTCGAGGCGATGCGATCTGCGGACGGGGTGATCGCGGTGACGCCGGTCTACAACGGCTCGTACACCGGGGTCTTCAAGCTCTTCGTCGACGCCCTGGACACCGACCTGATGCGCGGACGTCCGGTGTTGCTGGGCGCCACCGGCGGGACGGCCAGGCATTCCCTCGTGATCGACCACGCGCTGGTGCCGCTGTTCTTCTACCTCAAGGCGCCGGTGGCCCCGCTGGGGGTGTACGCCGCGACCGAAGACTGGGGCGACGCCGGGGGTCGCCTCGAGGAGCGGATCCAGGCGGCCGCAGCGGCCTTCGCGCCGCTGGTGCGCAGCAGTTCGCCGAGCAAGACCAGCGCCGAGTTCGAGTCCCCGAACTTCGAAGACCTGCTGCGTGGCTGAGGCGTCGCCGGCTACTTCTTGACGCCTTTCAGGCTCCCCTTGATCCCGCCCGCGGGGGAGCCCACGCTGCAGACCAGCCGGTGGTCTTTGACCTTCGGCCAGAGGTCGCCTTCGGCGATGAAGTAGGTGTACTCGTACTTCGACTTGGCTGCGCTGACTCCGACGAAGGTGGTGAATCCCGCCGCGCAGACGCTGTTGACCAGTTTGGTCAGGGCATTCCCGGTAGGGGCCGCCTTGCCGGTCAGCTTCTTCTCGGCGTACACCTCATAGGAGTGCTTGCCCTTGCACGGCAGCACGACCACGTCCAGCGGGTTGACGTCCTGCGGTCCGGTGCACTCGCCCAGCGCGGGGAAGATCGCGGTGTCGGCCTTGACCGATCCAACCAGGCCACCGCTGGCCGATCCGGCCAGGCAGGTGATGCGTCGCTCGGCCGGGTCTTCCCAGCTGACGGCGTCCGGGGCGATGAAGATCGAGGAGTAGCGGCTGTAGCCGCTGTCGACGCCCACGTAGGCCGTGAAGGCCGGCAGGCATTCCTTCGTCGCGCGGGCTTCGAGAGCCTCGGCAGTCGGCAGGTCGGTGTCGGTGATCTCGAGGATGGCGAAGACCTCGTAGAAGTGCGGCTCATCGCACGGTGCCGCTTCGATCGGTGCGGAGGTGCCGGTGGTGACCTCAGTGTTCCCGGTGCAGTCGCCCACCTTCAGGGGAGTCACGGTCGCCCTGGGCGTGGCGGAGGAAGCGGTGGTCGTCGGCGTCGACAGCGGTGGGCTCACCGGGCTACTCGGCGCCGTGCAGCCGGCTGCGGCCAGCACCAGGGCCACGACCAGGGGCGCCACTAGTCGAGGGAACATGAGCTCCTTTCGCCGGACGTCCAATCCATGCTAGCCGCCTCGCCAACGTCCGCCCTGGGGAGGGGACGAGACTAGGCTGGCGGCCATGGTGGAGCCGAACCAACGCCGGGCGGATGCCGAGAAGCGTCGCGAGCTGGCTGCCGCGGCTGCCCAGGCTGAAGCCAGGGCGGCCCAAGTGCAGCTCGATGCGTTCGTCGCGGAGCTGGCGCAGCGTGGACTGACCCCCGAGCCGTTGCAGGCGACGCTGCTGAACGGCAGGCGGGTGAAGACGCCGTTGGTTGGCTGGTACCTGAACAAGGCGGCGACGCTCGCTGTCGACCCCGAGGGGCGCTACTACATGCTGGTCACGACGGGGTCGGCGCTCGCCCGGTTCACCGGAGTCGACGTCGCGCCCACCGCGCCCACGCTCGTGATCGGACGGGGGGGACGCGACGGCGAGACGGGAGATCTGGCTGATTTCCTGGGCCGTGCGATCGAGACCTATGAGGCCCGTCGGGACGCTGCCGGCGAGGCCTGAAACGGCACCAGAGGGCTGCTGGGTCTCCGAGCAACCCCCTGGGCGATCAGGGTTGGTTTTTGAGGCAACCAAGGGCCGACTGTGTACGTTCCCAGTGTACGGGCAATATCGATTCAGCAACCCTGGCTGAGCGCGCCCGTGACCGAACCGTTAGCTTCCGGGCCGCTGCCTCACGAAGTCGGGCGATGCGGCGCGCGCCAGTCGGTCCTCGAGCACGAAGCAGGCGGTGCCAACACTGTGGGTCGAACTGACAACACCGGCGCCGCGGCGGGCAACACCTGCGGCAACACCCGTTGGTCAGGGTTGACCCATGACGACACCAACTCCCATCCGGGACCACCTGAATCGTGAATGGCAGGAACTCGCCCCGGCCGCCATCCCCCTGTCCTGGGCTGCGGAACCAGCGATCGGTGAGGGAGTCATCGGCGACCTGCCGGCCCTCGTGCGAGCCTCGCCCGACGCAGTCCTCGGGTTCCTCCTGCACCAGGTGACGGCGGGGGACACTCTCGCGGGACGTGTCGTGTTGCAAGTGATGCTCGGCCGCCTCGTCAACGACGCCCGGCGCGACCCCGAGCACTGCCTCGACGACTACGTCGCCCAGATGTGGGTCGGCATCGCGACCTACCCCTTACACCGTCGCCCCGGCCACATCGCCGCGAACCTTGCCCTCGACGTCGCCAAGCGTGTGCGGCAGCGCACGCCCACCATCCCGGTCGACCCCGTCCGCCTGGTCGGGCTGGCGGCGCCGGCCGCTGAACCGGCCGAGCCCGACCTGCTGGAGTCGGTGCTGGTGACCGCCCGCGCCGGCCGGCTGATCGATGAGACGACGGAGCAGACGCTACGGCTGGTGTATCAGCGCGGCCTGCGAAGCCATGAAGCGGCGAAGGTCCTGGGAGTGACCCCCTCGGCGGTCCGCAGGCGCTGTCGTCAGGCGGTGCAACGGCTGGCGGCCAATGCCGGTGCGCTGGCCGAGTTGGTCTCGTGAGGCAGTTATCCACAGGGGTTATCCACAATGGGGATAACTACATGCATGTGATTCAGACCGCTGACACGCGTGGGCGGGGATTCGACGAGAGGGCTTTGGCAATGAGGTGGAGACGGGTTATCGCGGGGCTGCTGACCGCCGGGGTGGCGGGCGTCAGCCTGGTCGCCGGGGCGGCGCCGGCGCAGGCGCGGGGCTGGATGGGGCGGACGGGCTACTCCCACGACGGACACACGTTGGGGACCTTGCGCCCCCCTGGCTACTCGGAGCAGGCCGTGTGCATCGATACCGACCGTGATCTGGTGACCAAGCGGACCTCGCCGAGCAGAAGGCACGAGCCTGAGCTGAACTACCTGATGACGACGTACAGCCAGACGACCAGCGACGTCGATGCCGCGGCGCTGGCGTACCTCGTCAAGGAGGGGATGGACGATCCGGGCTTCCCACGGGCCAAGGCGATCCTGGCCTCGTTGGGATCTGCCACCCAGAAGCGGGTGCGGGAGCGCATCGAGGAGCTCACGATGGAGGCGGCAGGACACGCCGGGCCGTACCGGATGGTCAAGCCAGAGGTGGTCACGACCAGCCAGGTCGATGGCCAGGTCCGCGGGAGCGTGTCGAACGTGGGGGTGCGGGCTGCCTCGGATTCGCTGCTGACCGGCATCGCGATCACGCTGACGCTGAGTGGGCCGGCGGTGTTCGATGAGAGTGGAACCGCACGGTTGAAGCTGAGCTCGGCGAGTGACCCGCTGACGGCGTCGTTCACGGCGACCGGGTCAGGCACCGTTGCGGTGGCGGCCTCGACCGGCAAGGTACTCCCCGGGGAGGACGTGTACGTGCATCCCAGCCCGAAGGGGACCTCCGGTCAGCGGATGGTCACGACCGGGCCGAAGGTCGCCGTCTCGGCCAGCGACGAGACCACGGTGACTGTCCTGGTGCCGGCGAAGGTTGCCTCGAACGTCTCAGCCAGTGTGGTCAGCGCCGGTGCCGTCGTTCAGGACACGGTGCGCGTGACCACGGCTGAGAGTCTCGCCGGGAAGGCGGTTCACGTCACGACATCCGCCTACGGGCCCATGGCGGCCAGACCGGTGGAATCCGACACTGTGCCGGAGGGCATCGACGAGATGGAGACCCTGGCGGCAGAGCTGACCCTGGACGTGGCCGGTGAGGCGGAGGTGACGCTGGAGTTGACCACTCCGCTCACCGAGCCGGGCTGGTACGTCTTCGTGGAGGCTGTCGCCGACGACGACGAGCTAGGCCTCTTGGGCGCAACGGGCACCTACGGCCGAGAGGCCGAGACGGTCTTGGTGATCAAGCCGGGTACGGTCGAGACCAAGGCGTCGAGCCAGCTGGCAGCGGCCGGAGCGACGCTCACCGACACCGCGATCATCACCGGCGTCCGTCCCGACATCCCCGGGATGGCGGTGACGTTGGCTGGCGAGCTGCGGGGACCGGTCGGGTTGACCAACGGTTCCTGCGAAGCGGTGGACTGGAGTGCCGCCCCGGTGGCGGCGACGATCCCAGCCATGACCGTCACCAGAGACGGCGAGTACCCGGGTCTCGGTGAGTTCCAAGTGACCGAGCCCGGCTGCTACAGCTACGGCGAGGAGTTGGTCGCCATGCTGGGCGACAACCTGTTGTGGCAGACCGACCATCCGGCAGGCAAGACCCCGCAGACCAGCGCGGTGATCTCGCCTGCGATCACCACCCTGGCGAAGGCCAACTCCTCGAACGTGGGCGCGGTGCTGACCGACGCGATCGAACTGACGGGGACGGGCGGCGTTGCCGGAGTGATCACGGGCGAGTTGCTCGGCCCGGTGAATCCCGTCGACGGCGAGTGCGTGGGGCTGGACTGGAGTGACGCCCACGTCGCCCAACGCCTCGAGGCCATCCGGACCAGCGCCGACGGAACCTTCGTGACCGGCGAGTTCACCGTGGTGGACGCGGGCTGCTACACCTACGTCGAGACGTGGACGTCGTCTGTGGCAGCCACAAACCCGGTGACCACGTCGACGCAGCCGGGGGAGGTCAGCGAAACCTTGCTGTTCAAGGCGGTGACCCCAGCCGAGCAGCCGGCCGTGCCACCAAGCGTGACGCCTGCCGTGCCACCAAGCGTGACGCCAGCCGTGCCAGCCGCACGCCTCACCGTGAACTCAGGCCTGGCCGGGCTGGCCCCCAGGGATCCGGTGCTGGGCGGCGTCGGGGCGCTAGGTGCTCTCGGTGCGGTGTGCCTGGCCGGCGGGCTCGTCAGCCGATGCCGCAGAGGCGCTCAGTAACGACACAGACCGGTCGGTGGCGGGGTCGACCCCCGCGATCCCGCCACCGACTCTGACACGAATCCAGCACTGCTGTGAGAGGAGACCCCAATGGCAAGCGCTCAGGTGAAGCGCCTGGTGGTGAGCGTCGGCGGCCTGCTGACCGCTGGCTGTCTGGCCGTTGCCGCCGGGTGGGCGATGCTGTCCGGCTTCCACCAGGTCCCCGCTGCCGAACCGGGACCGCATCCAGGCGATCCGCACCTCGCCAGGGCCATCGCCACGAGGGCGCCTGTCGGCGAGCCGGACCAGTTGCCCATGGACGCGTTGTCGATCCCGGCCTTGAAGATCCGCGCGACCATGGTCGCGGTCACGATCACGGATCACGACTTCCCGGTGCCGGCAGATCCCACCACGGTGGGAATCAGCACCACCGGAGCACCCCTGTGTGCGGTACGGGGCACCACCTTGGTCGCCGGCCATGTCGCCAGCCGTGGGGTGCAGGGTGCCCTCTGGCCGCTCGCGGCCGCCAGGAAGGGCGTCTTGTTGCACGTCCACTGCCCGGACGGATCCCTGGCGACCTACCAGGCCACGGGCACTCCAACCACCCCCCTGAAGCAGGACCTCGACCCGGCCCTCGACACGACGAGGGGCCCGCATCGGCTGGTCGTCATCACCTGCGGCGGGCCCGTGATGGCCAACGGCCACTATCGCGACAACGTCGTGGCCGAGTTCACCCGCCTGCGGTGAGGAAGCGCAGTGGCCGCCCGGGTCGCTCCCGGCGTCCCGGTTCGACCGTTCGTACGCCAGGGAGCCAGGAACGTCCGCTGGCTAGCGTCGCACCAGCCCGGTCTCGTAGGCCAGCAGCACCAGCCCGACTCGGTCGCGACACTCCAGCTTGGCCAGGAGCCGCGTGATGTGGGTCTTGACGGTGCCCTCAGCCATGTACAGCCTGGCCGCGATCTCGGCATTGGTCGCACCGGCGGCGATCTCGACCAGCACTTCGCGTTCCCGCTCAGTCAGGACATTCAAGCGTGCGTCGTGGCCTTCGGGACTGGTCGGCAATGTCGGCACGACATGGTCCAGGAGCCGCCGGGTCGCTGAGGGGGCCATCACGGCCTCCCCGGCGGCCACGGTTCGGATCGCGTTGAGCAGGTCGGCCGGCTTGGCATCCTTGAGCATGAAGCCGCTGGCGCCCGCCTTCAACGCACTGAACACGTATTCGTCGAGATCGAACGTGGTCAGCACCAAGACCCGCGTATCCAGCCGCGACTCCACGATCCGCCGCGTGGCCTCGACGCCGTCCATGATCGGCATCCGGATGTCCATGAGCACCACGTCGGCCGGGATGCGTGCCAGCCCGCGGAGCGTTTCGGCGCCGTCGGAGGCTTCACCGACCACCTCGAGGTCGTCCTCGGCCTCGATCAGCATGCGGAAGCCGCTGCGGACCAGTTCCTGGTCGTCGGCCAGGAATACGCGGATCGGGCTGTTCATGATCTCTCCTTGTCGAGAAGCTGCACGTCAGCCTCCGGATGCAGCGGCGTTGAGCGGGAGGACGACCGTGACCTGGAAGCCACCGCTGGGGCGTGGGCGCGCGACCAGGCGTCCGCCCATCGAGGTGACCCGCTCGTTCATGCCGCGCAGGCCATGGCCGGGGTCGCTGCTCGCACCGGGTTGGGTGATCCCATTGTCGATGACATCGACGATGATCTCGCGGCTCGAGTACGTCAGGGTCACCGACGCGCGGGCGTCCGTGCCGGCGTGCTTGAGCACGTTGGTGAGGGCTTCCTGGACCACCCGATAGACGGTCAACTCCAGGGCAGGGCTGACGCGGGGCGGCTGGCCCTTCACGGTCAGCTGGAACCGCTCGCTGGTGCGCTGCACCAGTTCGGGAATGTCGGTCAGTCGTGGGGCAGGGCTGAAGTCCGGCTGGTCCGCCTGACCGGGCTCGGCACGCAACACCCCCAGGATGCGCCGCATCTCCATCAGCGCCTCGCGTCCGGTTTCGGCGATCGTGGTGAGCGCCTGGGTGGCCGCCTCCGGCTTCTTGGCGGCCAGTGCCCGTCCGCCCTCCGCCTGCACGATCATCACCGACAGCGAGTGGGCGACGATGTCGTGCAGTTCCCGGGCGATCTGGGTCCGCGCCCGAGATTCGGCCAACCGAGCAAGTTGGTCTCGTTCGGTGATCAGGGCTCGGTAGCGTTCCTCCGCCGTCGCCACCAGGCGCTCATGCGCATCGGTCTCCTCCTGTACCCGGCGCCCGATCGCGTAGGGCGTCACGACGAGGCCCATGCAGACGAACCAGGCGAGAACGAACCACACCCCTTGGCGCAAGCTGACATGGCTGAGATCGTCGATCACCCAGCGCAACGGCCCCAGGATCGCTCCGACGGAGCCGACCACCACGACCAGGCGGGCGGCCGGACCGGCGACCCAGCGCGCCATGGAGTAGCTGACGATCGGGATCGCGACCAGCGAAGGCTGTGGCATCGGTTCGAAGACCAGCTGCAGCAGCGCGCCCAGTGATACCAGGCCCAGCATCAGCATCGGGGAATGTCGACGCAGCACGATGGGGGCGACCAGCAGCAGCGAGCCGACCATCGCTCCCGTCGACGCGGAACCAGCCACCCAATAGGGCACCACCGTGATCAGGGCCAGCGAGGTCGCGAGCGCGCCGTCGAACGCCCAGTCGTGCCTGGAGGCACCCGGGGGAAACAGCGACTCGCGAAGGTCCATCGGCACCCAGCCTAGGAGACGGCCGAACGACGTCATGACGGGTGACGTGAACTGCCGGATCAGTAGGGGTTTGGCGTGGTATCGCCCCCAACGCCGCCGAGGCGCTGACAGCGCCGAGGTCCGCCGACGGCCCACCTTCCCCGGCGTGCTCGCCATCAGTGCGATCACGCTGGCTGAACTCCAGTTCGGGGTGCTGGTCGCGAGGACCGCGGCCGTCCGCGCGGAACGATTGCGCCGCCTCAGCGCCCTGCAGAAGCACTTCGACGCGCTGCCTGTCGACGAGGCGGTAGCGGTCAGCTACGGCCAGCTCGCGGCCGCCGTGGTCGACGCTGGCCGACAACCACGGCGACGAGTGATGGACCTCCTCATCGCGGCAACCGCCCACGCCCACGGTGCCCGCCTCTACACCCGCAACATCAACGACTTCGCGGGGCTGGAGAACCTCGTGGACATCATCGCCGTGTGACCGGCCACCGCGCAGCGCGAGGCGTTGCGCGGGCCTTCTACGCTGGGGTGGTCAGCGCAGGGGAGGTGGGGATGGACCAGCCGGAACACCGGCGGCAGCCGAAGGCCAGGAAGGGCCATCTGCTGTCCATCACTGTCCTGACCGTGGTGATCGTGATGGCCCTCGGAGCCGTGTCGGCCGTCTCGGTGTATCTTGACCGGCTGGGTTCGAGCGTCGAGGCGATGGCCCAAGCCGCCCCGCTGTCGGACTACGCCGGGCGTCCAGAGAAACGTCACCAGCCAAACGGCGTGCCGATCGACTACCTGATCATGGTGACGGACGGCTCGGGCGCGCTGGCTTCGATCCACCTGGTCCACCTGTCCGCCTCTCGCGAGAAGCTGACCCTGGTCGGTGTACCGAGCGATCTCACCCTGGGCTCGCACAGCCTGGCGGACCTCTACGCCCAGGACCCCTCGTCGGCTGCCCAACAGGTCGAACTGCTGCTGCTGACGCGGACCGACCACCTGGCGCGCCTCGACCTGAACCGTGTCACCTCGGTGGTGGACGCGCTCGGTGGGCTGTCGCTGCCGGACGCGGACGCGAAGGCCATGGCGGGAGCGGCCGCCGACGGGCGTGCCACCGGACGCCAGGTGCTCGACTTCGTCGAATCGGCGCGGGGAGGCGCGGAGCGGGTCGACCGGGTCTCCGACCTGGTGCACGGCATCCTGACCCGACTGGGCATGACTCAGGCCGTCGCCAATCCGTACCAGTTCAACAATGTCCTGAAGGAGCTGGAGGCCTGCTTCGTCGTGGACTCGACCGTCACGCTCACCGAGTTCGAGAGCATCCTGATCGAATCGCGGGTGCGCGCCGACGAAATCGGAACGGTCACGCTCCACGCTTCGGCTGACGGACGGCTGGCCGACCCGGCGACCCTCAACGCCCTGCGCCGCGCGCTTGCCGCGGACGATCTTTCCGGGGTGAGCGGGCCGATCGTGACCCGAGCCCCGTCGGCCTCGTCCTCCCCGCGTTGAGCCGCACCCAGTTGCCCGCGTTGAGCAGCTGCGACGTGCCCGCGTTGAGCAGCTGCGGCGTGCCAGCGTTGAGACGCCCCGACCTGGTTGCGCCGCGCCGTAGGCTGAGGACGTGCGGAAATTCTTGATCGTTGCCACGGCCATCGCCGGCGTCGGCTACGCGGCCTGGCAGTACTGGCAGGCGACCAATGAAGCCAATGCTCGGGCG
>CAYUWV010000019.1:0-5199 GCA_964448385.1 uncultured Propionibacteriaceae bacterium
ATCGCCGAAGCCGTCGAACTGGCCGCCCGGGCCCGGCAGCTGCCCGGCGATTCGCTCATCGCCCTGGCCCACGTCCGCACCCTGGAGAACCTGCCGATCGAGGGGTTCCTCGATGCCATCGCGGCCGCGGACGTCGACGGCGTCCTGCTCCCCCAGCACACCGTCGCGGACCAGCTCGCCGTCGGCCTGCAGGCCCGCGAGCGGAACATCGAGCCGGTCATCTTCCTGCACCTCCAGGAGGATCTCGGCGTCATCGCCGCTTCGGCGCTGCACGATCCGCTCATCTACCTGCAGTCGGCAGATCTCCGAACCGGCGACCCGTTCAACCCGGCGAAGGCGGTCGAACGCCTCGGAGAACTGGCCGACGCGCTCGCCGGACGGCCCTACTCGGTGTGCGTCGGCTTCGGCGTGCGCGATCATGGGGACGTGCAGAAGCTCATGGCCGCCGGGGCGGACGGCGCCATCATCGGAACCCGCCTGGTCAGCGCGGCCGACGAGGGGCCGGCCGCGGTCGCCGCCATCGTCGATGAGGTCGCGCCGGCCCTCGTCCGCCGCGACGGGCCGCGGTCATGACCGACGCCACCCCGTGGAGCCCGCAGCGGATCTCCTTCAACCGCAATGACGGCCTGCCCAAGTACATCGCCATCGCCCGCGCGGTCGCGTCGGCCGTCGCCGAGGAGGAGTTGCGGGCCGGCGAGCTGCTGCCCTCCCAGAAGGAGCTGGCGGAGAGCTTCGGAGTTACCGTCATGACGGTGCGCCAGGCGGTGCAGACCCTCATCGAACAGGGGATCCTGCGCACCGAGCAGGGCAAGGGCACCTACGTGTGCAGCCGTCCGTACCGCCTCGAGATGGGGCCGCTGGCCAGCTTCGCCGCCCAGATCGCCGCCTCCGGACGCACCCTGCGAACCGAACTGCTGGGCTACGCGGCCGTCAAGGTGTCACCGCTGGAACAGCGCCGGATGTCGCTGCCCACCCCGGAGGCCTTCGAGCTGGTCCGGCTCCGCTTCGTCGACGACGTGCCGCTCGTGCTGCAGACCTCCCTACTGCCCCCCGCGATCGCGGCGGAGCTGGACGTGGAACTGCTCCGGACCCGCTCCCTGTACGGGATGCTCTGGCACGACCTGGGCATCCGGATCGACCGCGCGACCGAGACCGTCCGCGCGACCAGCCTGGACGCGGAGTCGGCCGCCCTGCTCGGCCGCGCGGAAGGCGAGGCCGCGCTCCTGTGCGCGCGGCTCACCCACAGCGCCGACGGCCGCGCGGTGGTGGACGACCGCGCGCTCACGGCGGGCGACAGCGTCGTCGTGGCGGCGGAACGGCGCTCCTCCGAGCCCGGTCTGGAGTTCAAGCTCGCGGCCGGCTACCCCGGCCTCCGCTGAAGCGGGACGCGCGGCTAATCCCCGGCGAGCACCGCCTTCGCCGTGTCCGCGTCGGTGACGAAGTGGGTCAGCCAGCCGCCCTCGAGCGCGGCGCGGATGGCGGACGCCTTCTCCTCTCCCGCCGCGATCCCCAGCACGGCCCGAGCGTCGCGCAGCTCGTCGATCCGCACCCCGATCATCCGGTCGTACCCGGAGAACGGGACGATCCTGCCGGTGGCGTCCACGAAGGAGTTGCAGACGTCCGCGACCACGCCCAGGCCGAGCAGTTCGGCCTGGGACTCGGCGTCGATGAGGCCTGTCTGCATGAGGGTGGACTCCTCGGAGAGCCGGCCGATGCCCACGATCGCCAGGTCGCACCGCCCGCCCTTCTTGAGCACGTCGCGAATCTCGGCCTCTTCGAGAAGGGACTGCTTGGTGGCCGCGGACGAGACGAACGCCGGCGCGTTGAACTGCAGGTACTCGCAACCCAGCCGTTGCGCGAGCGCCCGCGCTGAGAGGTTGGCCTGCCAGCGCGCTCCGCTCGGCCCCAGGCCGCCGACCAGGGGGACCACCAGGCTGTGCGGCCGCGGCAGACTGCGGACGACCTCGCAGGTGTCGCTGAGCGTGGTTCCCGCGTTCACGCCGACGATGTCCCCGTCGGCCACCAGGCGCTCGATCAGGGCCCCGGCGGCCATGGCCACGCTCGCGCGGAGGGCGCTCGCCTCCGTGGTGCTGGCGGAGACCACCGCCTCGCGGAGGTCGTACCGCTTGGCGAGCAGACGCTCGATCTGGCTCTTGCTGGAGAGCGGGTCGTAGACCGTGATCCGGACGATGCCGAGTTCCTGCGCCTGGCTGAGCATGCGGCTGATCTTCGAGCGCGAAAGCGACAGCTCGTTGGCGATCTCGGCCTGGTTCCAGCCCTTCTCGTAGTAGAGCGAGGCGATCTTCACCAGCAGGCGGCTTCTCGCATCATCGGGTTGCACCGTCATCGGTCCGTCCTTCACTCGCTGAGATGCCACACCATTGCACGCTCGCCCCATAGTAGACACCCGCGCGAGCGGGCCGGAGCAGGCGTCGAGCTAGTGTCCATTCAGCGCGTCCTTCATGGTGCGGACGCGCTCGGCGAACTCGCTGAGGCCGCCCGTCCGGAGCCATTTGAGGGCCAGGCTGCCGATGATCACGCCGTCGGCGCCGGCCTGCTTCATGGCGCGGACGTGGGAGGCGTTGGAGATGCCGAACCCGGTGCAGATGGGAAGCTCGCCGAGGTGCCTGCGAAGCCCGGCGATGCGGGTGGCGAGCGCCGGCTCGACGCTCTCGCGCTCCCCGGTCACGCCGGGGGTGGCCTGCAGGAAGACGTAGCCGGAGAGCGGGGCCTTCGCGAGGCTGCGTCCGAACTCCTCGGTGTAGTCGAACGGCGCGAGGCCGAGCAGGTCCATCCCTTCGGGGTAGTCGGTGGCGGCGTCCTTGAGCCAGCCCGGCTCGGCGCCGCCGATGAGGGCGGAATCCGCCCCGTTGTCCTGGCAGAGCCGCAGGAACCGGTCGACGCCCACCTCGGCCACGACCTCGGCGTAGGTGAAGACCTCCAGCGGCTTGCGGGGGAACCGCTCCCGGATCCGTCCGATCTCGTTCAGGCACTTCTCCACGGTGAAGCCGGCGTCGAGCGCGGTCGCCATGACCCCGGCGACGGTCGGGCCGTCCAGATAGGGATTCCGGGTCGGGAGGCCGATCTCCAGCACGTCCACGCCGCTGTCGTCGTAGACGGCCGCGAGTTCGACGGCGTCGACGCCGATCCCGATCGGGAAGTAGGTGATCAGGGCGCCGGAGCCCTCCCGGCGCAGGTCGGCGAAGGTCTCGGCGAGCGGCGAAGGCGTGGCGGTGGTGGTCATGGCGGGTTCTTCCTCTGGTGTCACAACAGTTCCTCGAAGCTGCGGATGTGGCGGTCGCAGAGCCTGCGCTGCTCGTCGACGTCGCCGGTGTCGTCGTCGTGCACTCCCACGACGTGGAAGCCGGCGCTCTTGGCGGCCCGGATGGCCGCCGTCGAGTCCTCGAAGACGGTGACCTCGCCGGGGCCGGGAGCGCCGAGCCGGCGGGCCGCTTCGAGGAAGACGTCGGGGAACTCCTTGGACCGGCCCACCTCGCCGACCGTGACCACGAAGGAGAAGTGCCGCAGCAGATCCAGGGCGGCCAAGGCGCCCTCGACCAGGCGGCGCTCGGTGGCCGAGGCCACGCACAGCCGCACCTGCTGCCCGGCGAGCGCCTCGACGTACTCCCGGGCGCCCGGCTTGGGCGGGACGCCGGCGGCGTAGACCTCCTCGATGTACCGCGTCACCTCGTCGATCGTCGCCGCGAGCGGCTCCTCCGACTTCGCCCGATCGCGGATGCTCTCGCAGAAGCGCTCCAGGTTCAGCGGCTTCGCCTGCTCGTTGAACTCCTCGCTCGGCGGCAGCCCGCGGGCGGCGAAGTAGCGTCCGCTCACCTGGGCCAGCTGCGGGTTCGAATCGATCAGGGTGCCGTCCAGGTCGAAGATCACGAACCTGCTTCCGCCGGGCACCGTGGCTGCCTCGCCGCCTGTCATCTCACTCCGCATCTCTGGTGACTCGGTCTTCTTCAACATGGCGTGGCTAACTGCGCATGGCGGCCTTGAGCTCGCGCAGCCAGCTCGCGATCTCATCGCTGGAGTCGCCGCGTCGCTGCCGCTTGATCAGGGCGGACGCGAGGTGCACCCCGTCCGCGCCGGCCACCTGGGTCACCTGGTAGGCGTCCTCCGGGGTGTTGATGCCGCCCACCGCGACGATCCGGGCGTCGATGCCGTGCTCGGCCTGGACTCCCCGGATGTACGCCATGGTCTCGGCGAACCGGCTGCCGTCGATCGCCTGGCGCTCGCCCGCGACCCCGGAGACGAAGAGCAACTGGCCGCGCGAGAGCAGGGTCACCTGCTCGATCAGCCGGGTGTGGACGGGGTTCGCCAGGTCGAGCGCGCTGGCGTACACGGCGCCGAGGAAGTGCACCCCGGCGTCCGCCGCCTCCGCGCAGAGGCCGAACGGATCGGCGACGCACTGGTAGTAGGCGCAGTCGATGCCGTCCACGCCGATCTCGACGCAGCGATCCAGGAACCGTCCCTGCCCGTAGCAGACCACGTCGCCCACCATCGGGTTGGCGACCACCGGGAGATCCTCGAACCGCTCCCGGATCGCGGCGACATTGTCGAAGAAGACGTCGGTGCTGCCCCGTCCGACCTGCTCCTGGTTCATCAGCCAGGCCTCGGCGCGGGTGATCTCCGCCATCTTGAGCGCGTTGGGCTCGCAGGCCAGCAGGATCAGCTGGTCCATCCCGCATTCCCGCAGGAACTCCAGGGAATCGAGCAGCGGGTCGTGGCGGCCGACTCCGTTGGGGGCCAGGGTCAGGCTCAGGATGCCTTCGCCGGCCTGGTTGACGGCGGCGAGCTTCTCCAGCCGGTCGTTGAGCATTCTCAGTCCTCCACGATCAGGATGTCCGAGGCCCCGGTCGCCTCGAGGACGAGGGCCGCCGCCCGGGCGGTGTCCGCGGACAGGCCGAGGGCCCGGAGTTCGTCGGAGTCGACGGCGGTGATCCGGTCGCAGCCCAGTCGCTGCACCCGTCCGCTGCGCCACAGGTGGACGAGTTCGGGGCAGAGCGAGATGTTGGCCTCGTCCCGGTCGGCCCGGCGGACGCTCAGGGTGTAGCAGCCGTGGTCGACGATGTGGAACTCCTGCGCGACCGTGCTCTCCACGGTGGCCAGCACGCATTCCGTGCCGAGGAAGGCCTTGAGCGCGCCCAGGGCGTTGGTGCCGTCCGTGGTGACCGCGGCGACGACGGCCGGCCG
>CAYUWV010000019.1:5299-18828 GCA_964448385.1 uncultured Propionibacteriaceae bacterium
GCGAAGACCCGGTCCCGCCCGAGCAGCTGCGCGAGCGCCAGCTGCCCCGCGATGTTGTAGACCACGCCGAGCCCAGGCGCCACCCGAACCCGGGCGCCGGACGCCGTCCGGTGCTCGGTCACCGCGACCGGAGCGTCGTGCCCGAGTGCCGTGAGCGCGTCGCGCAGGCGGGCCTCGAAGCCGGGGTCGGCGAGCGCGCCCTCCACTGTGGCGGCCAGATCATCCTGCAGCAGGGCGTTGGCGTCGCCGATCGCGGCGTCGCCGCCGAGGTCGCCGAACCAGGTGCGAAGCCCTCCGGCAGGGCGGGTGTCGATCACAGTTCGGCCTTTCGGTCGGTGAAGCAGGCGATCACTGGTCGCCTCCGGCGAACGAGCCCAGCCCGGCGCGGAAGAGGGCGACCAGTTCCGCGGCGCTGGCGGCCGAGCGGACGCGCTGCGCGCTCTCGGCCGAGGCGAGGAAGCCGATCAGTTCGGCGAGGATCTCGACGTGGCGCTCCGGGTCCTTCAGGCTCAGCAGGACGATCAGGTCGACCTCGATCTCGACGCCGGGGTCGTCCATCCGCCGGAAGGAGACCGTGGCGTCGGTGCGGCCCAGGGCGATCCCCGACTTCAGCACGTGGGCCGAGCCGGCGTGCGGCAGCCCGATCGCGATCCCCTCGAACTGCAGGCCGGTCGGGTAGGACGCCTCGCGCTCGAGGACCGCGCCCGCGTAGGAGTCGTCGGCCAGCCCGCCTTCGGCGAGGAGGCGGCACAGGTGGCGCAGCGCGCCGTCCCGGTCGGTCGCCGGGAGGTGCAGGTCGACGAGCCGCTCGTCGATCACGAACTCTTGGGTCATGTCACGTCCCTTCGGAGTTGGGCAGGAGCTTCCCGACGGCCGCGGCGCGGCCGCCAGGAAGGAGGGTCCGTGCGTCCGGTCAGCTGGTCAGCGCGGTGTGGATCTTCTCGTAGAGACCCTCGACTCCGATGCCGGTCAGGAAGCCGATCGAGCTGAGCGAGGGAACCCCGAGATCCGGGATCACGGTGGCCGAGGCGATGAAGTCCGGCTTGCCCGCCGCCACCTTGTCGCGCAGTTCGGCGACGCTGCAGGTGTCGATCCTGACCTCGACCCCGCGGGCCTTCAGGTAGTCCTCCAGCTTCAGGGCGATCGCCTTGGAGGTGGCGCTCCCCTGCCCGCAGGCGACGATGATGTATTTGCTTGCCATTTCTTTCCTCTCTCTGGCGGCTTCGGTGCTAGCCGACCAGCGACTTGCCCAGTTCGGTGATGGTGGCGAGCAGCCAGCTCACCCAGGATGACGCGATGCCCATGGAGGTCACCTCGGTCTCGAAGGGCAGCCCGTTCATCGCCGCCGCGGCGTTGTACCAGCCGACCGTGGCGGTGGCCGTGTACAGGACGAGGGTGAAGACCACCGTCCCGCAGATCAGGCCGCGGAAGATGTTCATCTTCAGGTAGGGCATGCAGCAGGTCATCAGGAACGGCCCCGCGATGGCCAGGTCGGCGAACGGCATCACCCGGTTGCCGGGCAGCACGAAGGCCAGCAGCAGGATGACCGGGACCAGCAGCATGCCGGTGACCATGACACTCGGGGTGCCGACCAGGATGGCCGCGTCGAGGCCGATGTTGACCTCCCGCTTCAGCAGCTTCCCGGAGCGCTCGCGCATGCCGTCCGCGACCGGCTGGATGCCCTCGACGAGCAGCCCCAGCACCTTCGGGAAGAGGATCATGAAGGCCGCGGTGGTCGTGCCGATGAGCAGCACCTCGCCGAAGGAGGCGCCGCCCACGATGCCGAGCACCACACCCAGGACGAGACCGATGGTCCACGGCTGGATCACGCCGCGGGTCTGCTTCTCGATGACCTCGGGGCTCCAGTCGATGTCGCGCACGCCGGGGATCTTCTCGATCACCCAGTTCACCGCGATGGCGACCGGGGCGAAGATGACCGAGCTCGCGTGCGGGATGGAGATGCCCTCGATGCCGTAGGCCTTCTGGATCGCCGGTGCGGTGAAGTCGGCGAGCTTCAGGATGATGATCTTCGTGACGACGAAGCCCAGGATCGCGAGCGGGACGTTCTCGGTGATGACCAGGACGAAGGAGGACGTCATCGCCATGACGTTGTAGTTCCAGATGTCGACGTTGAACGTCCCGGTCCACTTCAGCAGCAGCATCAGGACGTTGACGATCAGGCCGATCGGCAGCAGCAGGGCGTAGAAGCTCAGCGCGAACATCACGCTGGTCTGCGTCCCGACGCCGGCGTCGATGACGTCGAGCTTGAGGCCGGTGTTCTCGATGACCTTGGTCATGATCGGGGCCACCTGGCCGAGGAACATCCCGATCATGGTGCCCATGCCGATCATGCCGGCGGCCACGTAGACGGAGCTGCGCAGGGACTTGAAGAGGGCCAGCCGCGCGATCGCGAAGGCCACCACGAAGATGCCGAGCATGATCATGACGGACGCCGGGAGTTGCGCGTACCAGTCGAGTGCGGAGCGGATGACTTCCATGAGATCTCCCCGTTGTTGCGTGCGGTTCCGGACTTCGTAGTCCGGCGGTGGGACGATGTACTTTGCTGCTCGGATGCACATTTGTGCAGCCCTGAACAGATGAGCAGTATGGCGCCGCCGACCGCGCGGTGCAAGCAATCCGCGTGAGCGCGCCAGATTCGTGGTTCTGACAGGGCTTGCGGCCGCTGCGCCGACTGACCGCGCCGAAACCGCGGTTGTGACGGCTCAGATCGCCGTCAGAACCACGGTGGCGGCGCTCGCGTCCGGAAGCAGCGCGGCGACCGGCCTGAAAACCACGAAATCGGCGCTCGACAGCCCGGTAGCCTTCGCAAGGTGATCGAGGGCCGGCCGAGCGTGGACAATCTCGTTCGGCTCACCGTGGGCGGACGAGACTGCGTCACCATCTACCAGCCGATCCTGCCTGCGGAAGTGGTGCCGGCGCCGAAGCCGTACCTCGCACACCGCCGGCTCCACAACGAGCTCGACGCGGCGATGACCACGGCGGTGAACCGACTGGTCGGACGCGGCGCCGGCCACGACACCCACTGGGCGGTCCGGCAGCGGTTCGCCCAGCTGACCAGGGACGCGAGCTTCGAGGGCCAGGCGGTCGCCCTCTTCCTGAGCGCGGAGTCGGCCACCGGCTTCGCCCTGCCCGACCGGATCGAGGCTTCCGTCCGGGTAGGCGACCACTTCGACCTCGGCCCGCTGCTGCGCGCGGTCACCATGGCCCGCCACGTCTACGGCGTGACACTGACCGAACACGACTGGGGGCTGTGGGAGGCGACCGGCGGCGAGCCGGCCCGTCGGCTCGCCGGCGAATCCCGGGACGACGCCTTCTCGGCACTGGATCCGCGGGTGGCGGCCTTCAAGCTCTACCGCCTGGTGACCGACAGCCCCGCCTACTTCCTCGCCCGGTCGGCGTTCCTCGAGCGGGCGATGCAGCGGGTGCGCGAGCTGCTCGCCGCGCTGGACGCAGCGGGCTCGGGCCTGGTCGTTCTCTTCCCCGACGACGACATCGTCAGCGGGCTCTCGCCGGGCCGGCTGACCGAGGACGCCCGGCTGGGACGTCCGATCGAAGTGGTGCACGGCGACTCCGAGGCACTGACCCCGGGCCGGATCGGGCAGACCCTGCGCCGTCATGGCCGCCGGTTCGTCCAGCAGGAGTTGAGCGGACGCATCGCGCGGCTGCGCGCCGAGCACGCCGAGGGCTACCCCAGCACCGACCTGCCCGAGATCGCCGTCGCCGCCGCTGCGGGTCGCGTCCGCACCTTCGTCTACGACTCCACCGCCGCCCGCTACGGCGCCGTCGACCGCGGCACCGGCCGCTTCGAACCCGACCAGTGGGGCTACGACATGCTCGCGCGGATCGCCATCGACGTCCTCGCGGGCGGCGGCGAGGCCTACGCCGTGACCCCCGACGAGATCCTCACGGGCGCCATGGACACCCCCGTCCTCGCCGAGATCGCCTACCCCACCCTGCGCTGACGGCCTCTATCGGCCATTCCCGCTCTATCGGCCATTCCCGCTCGATCAGTCATTCCCGCCCTCTCCGTCATTCCCGCTCGATCAGTCATTCCCGCGGAGGCGGGAATCTCGCTGCGCCGGGAGATCCCCGCCTTCGCGGGGATGACGGAGAGAGCGCGGGGATTGCGAAGAGGCGCGGGATGACGAACAGGCACGGGATGACGAAGGGGCGCGGACCGTCGGGGACAGGTTCAGCGGAGGATTCGGGCCTGTTCTTCGGCGACCAGACGCTTGCCGAGGTCGTCGAAGGTCACGTCCACGGCGGCTGCGGCGGATTCGGCGAGCTCGCTGCGGCGGGCGTGGGCGTCGAAGTCGGCGCGCTTGCCGGCCAGCAGGTCGAGGATCCGCTCGTCGACGGTGCCGACGGCCAGCAGCCGGTGCACCTGGACGGGGCGCACTTGGCCCATCCGGTGGGCGCGGGCGATCGCCTGCTCCTCGCTGGACGGGGTCAGCTGCGGCTCGCACAGCACCACCACCGAGGCCGCCTGCAGGTTCAGACCGACCCCGCCGGCCTGGATCTGCGCGTACAGCACCGCCGGCCCGAAGCAGGCGGTGAAGGCGTCCACGATCTGCTGCCGCTCGACCGCCGGGACGTCGCCGGTGATCGGTCCGAAAGACGGCGCGGCGGCGACCGTCCCGGCCCAGCCGAGCACGTCGCGGAAGTAGGAGTAGACGATCACCTTCAGCCCGTTGGCGGCGGCCTCGGCGAGCAGTTCCCCGAGCCGGTCGAGCTTGGCGCAGTGCGGGGCGCCGAACCCGGCCCGGCGGATCCCCATCAGGCTGCCGGCCGCCACCGCGGCCGCGTACCGCTCCTGGTCATGAGCGGTGAAGTAGACCCACTCGTCGATCTCCTGCCGCGGCGGCAGCTCGACCAGGACGTCCTCGGCATTGCGCCGCAGGTAGACCGGCGACACCCGGCGGCGGAAAGCCACCGAGCCCGCCGGCATCCCCTCCGGCGGCACCAGGTCGGATTGCAGGAACCGGATCAGCTGCGCGAACTCGCCCACTGCGTTCTCCATCGGGGTGCCGGTGAGGAACCAGACATGATCGGCCGCCCCGGCCAGCCGCCGGACGGCCCGGGAGCGGCGGGTGTCCGGGTTCTTGACGTAGTGCGCCTCGTCCACGATCAGGGCGGCCAGCCGCAGGTCGTGCGGCAGTTCGAGCCGCCGCAGGGTGTCGAAGGTGGTGATGCCGATCGGGCCCTCGGCGAGCCACTGCGCGACCTCGTCCTGCCGGTCCGGGCCGTGGACGGTGAGCGCGGGCAGCAGCGTCCGATGCTCGATCTCGCGCTCCCAGTTCGCCATCACCGAGGCCGGGCAGACTACCAGCACCGGGCCGCCGTCCAGGGTGCGCAGGTGGCAGGCGGCGGCGAGCGCCTGGATGGTCTTGCCCAGCCCCATCTCGTCGCCCAGGATCACCCGGCGCCGCGCCAGCGCGAACCGCGCCCCGAAGGACTGGTAGCCGCGCAGGTCGACGTCGCGCAGCCGGCCGTCCAGGGGCTGGGCCTCGACGTCGGCCACCACGTCGTCGGTGAGAAAGCCCTGCAGGGCGTCGGACGGGACGCCGGTCGCGACGAACTCGCTGAGCAGGGCGTAGTAGTCGGAGGCGCGGGCCTGGAAGCTCGGCCACGGATCAGCGGTCGGCTGCCGGGCGGCCCACTGCAACCGGTCGATCCGTCCGGCCAGCCCGCTCTCGTGCGCCTGCTCGAGGGTGGCTTCGAGCCGCTCGGCGGCCGCCAGCGCGGCCTCGCGGCGCTGCGGTCCGGTGAACAGCCAGCGCACCGGGTTTCCGGCCGGACGGGCGGCGCCCAGCTCGGCGGGCAGCCGCACCACCAGGTCGGCCAGCGGATCGGCGATTCCGACGGATTCCCGGCGCAGCAGGTTGTACCGATCCAGCGCCTGCAGCAGCGCGGTGGCCGCCTGGTTCGACGGGTCGAGCTCGATGCGGAACCGGGTCTCCTCGGCCAGGTCGGCCCGGACGGCGTCCGCCGCCGCGCGCAGCGCCCGCGCCGACGCCTTGCCGATGCCGGGGACGCCGGTGAGCGTCGCCTCGTCCGGCAACTGCCCGACCGTGGTGTACCCGGCGGCCAGCAGCGGCCCGAGGTTCAGCCTCCCCTGCGAGGCCGTCCGCAGCGTGTCCAGCGGCAGGGCGTGCAGGCCGGCGTCCACCAGCCCGTCCAGGACCTCCGCGTGCCGGGCGGGGATCTCCGTCCGGGCTCGCTGCAGCACCCCCATCGCGTCCGTGACTCGCCGCGCGAGCGCCTTCGCGGCGCGGATCACCCCCGCAGCGGAACCACGCGTCAACGGCACGCGCCTACGTTAGCGACCCTGGTTGCAGGCGGGTGGGACAGGGACGGTTCCTTGTCCCGGCCCGTGCTCTGCGTCGCTGCACGGTTGTCGTCACGAAGGCGGTACCGCAGCCTGCCTTCGCGTTTCGCGGCAGGATGGCTGTTCTCAGACCTCCCGAAGGCCCGAAAACGACCATCCTGACGCGACGCGGCCAATCCGCACCGGGCACCCCTCGCAGAACCACACTCTGAATCACCAACCTCGCTCCCGCGAGCCCCCAAGCCAACCTGGCGTATGCTCCACCCACCGACCGCCGACAGGAGTTCGTCATGCCCGCTGCCGTCCGAAAGCCCTGGCTCGCGCTGGCAGCGCTCGTCACGGCGGGGTTCGACTTCGCGGCGTTCGTGCTGCTGCAGCTGGTTCAGCCGGAGGTAAACGTCCTGCACGAGCCGACCAGCGCCTACGTCCACGGCGCCTTCGGCATCGCGTCGTCGCTGGCCGGCGCGGCGGTCGGGATCGGCGGCCTCGCCCTCGCCGCCGCGGCCTGGGGCGCCGTCCGGGACGCCGGGGCCAAGGCGGGCGCAGCGCTGCTGGGGGTGTTCGGGATCGCCAAGCTCGCCCAGGCCTTCTTCCCGATCGACGCCGCCGGCGAGTCCACCGCCGCCGGCGCGACGCACAACCTGCTGGGCAATCTGGCCTTCTTCGTCCTGCCGGTCGCGGCAGTGCTGGTCACCCGGGCGATCGCCCACGCGACCGGGCACGGCGCATCGCCCTGGCCCGCCGTCGCCGCCTGGACGCTGGTCGCGACCACGGCGCTGGTGCTGGCCGGCGACGGGCTGGGGTTCTTCGGGCTCGCGCAGCGGATCTACCTGCTGAGCGCGATGGGCTGGACGGCGCTGGCGGCCGGCTGGCTGTGGCGTCCCAAGAACTGAGGAAGCACTGCAATGCACGGCTGACCGCCGGACGATCGCTGATCAGCGGGAATGAAACCGCCCTCACCCGAGTTCAGATACATGCACACGCATATAGTTCAGGAGCAGTCATGCAGTTCGGGCTTTTCTCGGTCAGCGACATCACCCGCGATCCGGTCTCGGGCGTCACGCCCAGCGAGGCGGAGCGGATCCAGGCCGTGGTCACCATCGCCAAGCACGCCGAGGAGGCCGGGCTGGACGTCTTCGCGATCGGCGAGCACCATAACCCGCCGTTCTTCTCGTCCTCCCCCACAACGCTGCTCTCCTTCATCGCCGCCCAGACCGAGCGGCTGATCGTCTCCACCGCGACCACGCTGATCACAACCAACGACCCGGTGCGCATCGCCGAGGAGTACGCGATGCTGCAGCACCTGAGCGGCGGCCGCATGGACCTGATGCTCGGCCGCGGCAACACCGCCCCGGTCTACCCGTGGTTCGGCCAGGACATCCGTCAGGGCCTGCCCCTGGCGCTGGAGAACTACAACCTGCTGCATCGCCTCTGGCGTGAGGACGTGGTCGACTGGGAGGGCAAGTTCCGCACCGCCTTGCAGGGCTTCACCTCGACCCCCCGCCCGCTGGACGACGTGCCGCCGTTCGTCTGGCACGGCTCGATCCGCACCCCCGAGATCGCCGAGCAGGCCGCCTACTACGGCGACGGGTTCTTCGCCAACAACATCTTCTGGCCCAAGGAGCACTACATCCGGCTGGTCAACTTCTACCGGCAGCGGTTCGAGCACTACGGCCACGGCACCAAGAAGCAGGCGATCGTCGGGCTCGGCGGGCAGGCCTACATCGCCAAGAACTCCCAGCAGGCCAAGGCCGAGTTCCGTCCCTACTTCGACGAGGCCCCGGTCTACGGCAACGGCCCCAGCCTGGAGGAGTTCAGCGACCTCACCCCGCTGACCGTCGGCTCCCCGCAGGAGGTCATCGAGAAGACCCTCACCTTCCGGGAGTACTTCGGCGACTACCAGCGCCAGCTCTTCCTGGTCGACCACGCCGGCATGCCGCTGCCGATGGTGCTCAAGCAGATCGACCTGCTCGGCAGCGAGGTCGTCCCCGTCCTGCGCCGCGAACTGGCCGCCAAGCGGGAACCGGACGTGGCGGACGCACCCACCCACGCCGGCCGGGTCAAGGCCAAGTACGGCGACGCCGCGCCCCGGCAGCCGCGTCCGAACGCCAACCGCGGCGACAACGTGACCGGCCAGTCCCCCTACCAGGATTCGGACGCCGTGCTGGCCGGCCAGTCGCAGGCCTGATGTCCGACCGGCTCGCCAACCAGGCGTGGGAGGCGCTGATGACCGCCCACGCCCGGCTGCTGCGACAGTTCGCCGCCGACGACTGGGAGGATCTCAGCATGCGCGAGTATGACGTCCTGTACACCCTCGCCAAGCGGGGCCCGTCGCGGATCGGCGAGCTCGGCGAGTCGGTGCTGCTCAGCCAGCCCGGGCTCTCCCGGCTGGTCGACCGGCTCGCCCAGCGCGGCCTGGTCGAGCGCTCTGCCGACCCCGCGGACGGACGCTCCGTGCAGGTCGGCCTCACCCCGCAGGGCGCCGCCTGCCAGAAGAAGGTCGGACGCCGCCACGCCCGCGCCGTCGCCCAGGCGATGGCGGTGCTCACCCCGTCCGAGCAGCAGCAGCTGCTGACACTGGCCGGCAAGCTGGCCCCCACGCCCCACACCAAGGAAGACCGATGACCTCACGAACCTTCAAGCTGGCGGTCGTCAGCGCCGGGGCGTCCGACCCCTCGTCCACCCGGCTGCTGGCCGACCGGATCGCCACCGGCGTCACCCGGCGGGCCGGACAGCGCGGCCACAAGGTGGAGCTCACCGTCATCGAACTCCGTCCGCTCGCCGGCGAGATCGCCACGGCGATCACCTCGCAGCTGCTCGGCCCGAAGCTGACCGAGGCCGCCGAGATCCTGGCCGCGGCGGACGGCGTCGTCGTCAGCGCCCCGGTCTACAAGGCGGGGCCGAGCGGGCTGTTCACCTCCTTCTTCCAGGTGCTCGACAACGATCTGCTGATCGCCAAGCCGGTCGTCCTGGCGGCGACCGCGGGCACCTCGCGGCACGCCCTGGTGGTGGACGAGCAGCTGCGCGGCCTCTTCGCCTTCCTGCGGACGCTGCCCACCCCCACCTCGCTCTTCGCCGCCCCCGAGGACTGGGGCGACCCGTCCCTCACCAAGCGGATCGACCGGGCCGCCGTCGAGCTCGTGCTGCTGATGGAGGCCGACCTGGCCGGCGCGATCCGCGAGGAGTCCTGGGGCAGCTACGCCCATCAGCTGGGCGGCAACACCCCGGACGTGGAGATCGACCTGAGCTCTGATCTCATGCGGCTCGCCGCGGGTGGCTCGCTCGGCTAGCGTGTCCGGTATGGACCTGCCGCCCGACTACCTCGATCTGCTGGCGGACGAGCTCGCGCCGTTCGGGCTGGAGTTCGAGTCGTCCGCGCTGGACGACGAGGAGGTCTGGCAGATCCGCTTCGGGGCCGAGCCGGAGAGCTTCGTCCACCAGTACCCGTGGACGGAGATCGACGCCAGCTACGGCAGCAGCTGGCCGCCCGAGGCGCTGCACCTGGTGATCGGCGTCGAGGACGGCGACGTGGTCGAGATCAGCTTCGAGATCTACGACATGCTGTTGTGGGCTCAGGCGGAATCCCCCGAGCTGGCCGGCCGCCTGGCGACCCTGGACGACCCGGAGGATCAGGCCGAGGCGCTCGGTCAGGCCCTGGCCGCGCTGCTGCTGCGGCAGGACCAGGAGTTCGACTCGCTCAGTTGACCCGGTCGGTGCCCTCGGACCACGCCTTGGCGCTGGCCGCGTTGGCCTGCAGCCACCACCGCCACGCGAAATGCCCCACGACGGCGAGGACGGCGGTCACGATCACCAGCTTCTTCATGGGCCCAGCCTAGGCCGCGACCGTCATCCCCGCGAAGGCGGGGAACTCACCACGGACGCGGTCAGCGAGGACGGGAGGCGGCGATCGGTTCGCCCAGGTCGGCGATGGTGTCCGCCTGCAGGGCCTTGCGCAGCTTCGCCAGGTGGTTGGGGACAGCCCGACGGCCCGGTTCAGAGACCGTGGTGGCGAGCGTGACCGCGCCGATCTCGTCGGCCCGCACGCTGGATTCCAGCAGGGTGCCCTCGAACTCCTCCACCGACAGGTCGGAATCCACCAGGGTGCACTCCTCCAGGGCGCGCAGCACGCGGTCGAACTGGCCCGGGTTGGTCATGGCGTGCAGCATGCCGAGCTGCTGGATCGTCGCGCGGACGACCTCGGAGACCCGCTGCACCCGCGTCGGGCCGTCCGCGGCGTCCGCGACGTAGCGCAGCACCTCCGGGCCGCTGTCGCCGTCGTCCAGCCCGTCCAGGCCGCCGAGGGCGTCGACCACCCCGGAGAAGCCGTCCAGCCCGATCCGCACCTGGTGGTCGGTGGGGACGCCGAGCAGCAGCTCGACCTGTTGCGCCAGGGCTCCGGAGCCCTCGGCGTAGTACTCCGCCAGCGACTGCTGGGGCTGCCCGGGGCCGTAGGGCACGAGCAGGTCGGACGGCAGCCCGACGATGGTCAGGTCGCGCCGCGAGGCCGACAGGTGCGCCACGTGCGCCGAGAGCAGCTGGTCGTTCTCGTCCGTCACCAGCACCAGCAGGTCCAGCGCCGGGGTGTCAGCCGCCTTCGCCTTCTCCGGACGCCCCTCGTAGCCGGCGACCGGCTCGGCGCGAGCCATCGACTCCACCGTGGAGCTCACCCGGGAAAGGTAGAGGGAGACCGCCGTCAGCGTGCCGAAGGCAACCACCAGAACGCCGGCCAGGACGCCGATCGACCAGATGTTGCCGGAACGTGAACGCCGGCGATGCGTTGGCATTGCTGCAGTCCACCTCCCTCGAATCGTTCCCAGCGTAGAAGGCCGGGGCAACAGACCCGGTCGACGCGGCGGACATCCACGCATCCTGCCGAACGGATCTGCCTCCAGATGCCCCCACCGGGCGAGTCTCGGGCTCGAATCCTCGGTCTGGAGGCAGATCCGTCAACACAAGCGCCCGCGTGCCGGTCCGGGGACGGCTTCCCGGCACACCCTCCTGCACAAACCGGGTGATTCCGGCCGTTTGTGTGGCTATTGCACGCACATGCCCTGGATTGCCCGGTTTCTGCGAGGCATCCTGACCCAGCGAGGTTGCTCGCTGGCCTAATCTGGGCGCGATGGATGTGCGCGACCTGCTCTTTCCGCCCGGTGCGACCCGCCACGACTGGGCGATCGACACGGCGATGGCGACGGGCCTCGCGCTGCTCACGATCCCGACCTCGCTGACCACCGGGTCGGTGTCGACCGCCGCCCTGGTCAGCTCCTTCCTGCTGATCGCCCCGCTGGTGCTGCGCCGGCACTCGCCGCTGATCACGCTGGCGCTGGTCTCGCTGGCCGCCCTGCTGCAGCTGGTGGTCTCGCCGCTGCCGCTGCCCTCGCTGGTGTCGATCCCGATCGTCGCGTACTCAGTGGCCCGCTGGGTGCCCGGTCACACCGCCCGCAGCGTGGTGGTGATCGGCGCGATCGGGGCGGTGCTGGGTCCGTGGCGATGGGTGGTGAGCGACCCCGCCCACGTCAGCCTGCGGCAGCTGGTGCTGCTCGCGCTGGCCTGGTTCGTCTGCATGGGCCTGGTGGTCACCCCGTACGCGATCGGACGCCGGGCGCGCGAGGAGTCGACCGCGCACGCCCACCTGGTGGCCAGCGCCGAGGAGCGCTACCGCTCGCTGACCACCGAACGGGAGCAGCAGGCCCGGCTGGCCGAATCCCGCGCCCGCACCCAGATCGCCCGCGAGCTGCACGACATCGTCGCCCACTCGCTGTCGGTCATGATCGTGCAGGCCGAGGGCGGCCGGGCGCTCGCCGCCAAGAAGCCCGAGGCCGCCACCCAGGCGCTCACCACGATCGCCGACACCGGACGCGAGGCGCTGGTCGAGATGCGCCGCATCCTCGGCGTGCTGCGGGACGACCCCGGCGACGCCGACTTCGCACCCGCCCCGCGCCTGGAGGACATCCCCGACCTGGTGCACCGGGCGTCCGACCGGTTCAAGTTGACCGTCAACGGCCAGCCGCCGCGGGTCTCCGCCGCCCTGGAGCTGACGGTCTACCGGGTGGTGCAGGAGGCGCTGACCAACGTCCTCAAACATGCCGGGCCGGACGCGCGCGCGTCTGTCACCCTCACCTACGCCCCGCGCGAGATCATCGTGGACGTGCTCGACAACGGCAGCCCCGACGGGGAAGAGCCCACCGAGGCCGGACACGGCCTGCGCGGCATGACCGAGCGGGTCACCTCCATGGGCGGGCGGATGGTCGCCCGCCCCCGTCCCAGCGGTGGCTTCCAGGTCACCGTCGTGCTACCGCTGACTCGCTGAAAGGAGCCGGAATGAACCGGATTCGGGTCTTCCTGGCCGACGACCAGGAGCTCGTGCGCAGCGGCTTCCGCATGCTGATCGAGGCCGAGGACGACCTGGTCGTGGTCGGCGAGGCCGCCGACGGGATGGCCGCCGTCCAGCAGCTGCTCGCGACCCGAGCGGACGTGGTGCTGATGGACATCCGCATGCCCGTGATGGACGGCGTCGAGGCCACCCGCCACATCATTGCCCGCGACCTGGCCCGGGTGCTGGTGCTGACCACCTTCGACCTGGACGAGTACGTCTTCAGCGCCCTGAAGGCCGGCGCCAGCGGGTTCATGCTGAAGGACGCCAAGCCGGCCGACCTGCTGAACGCGATCCGGTCGGTGGCCGCCGGCGAGGCGGTGATGGCGCCGTCCGCCACCCGCCGGCTGCTCGACCACGTGATCCCCACCCTGCCGTCGAGCCCCGAGGGCAACGACCCCCGCCTCGAGGTGCTCACCGACCGCGAACGGGAGGTGCTGGTCGAGATCGCCGCCGGCGCCACCAACGCCGAGATCGCCACCAAGCTCTACATGGCCGAAGGCACCGTCAAGACCCACATCGGCCGCCTGCTCGCCAAACTCGAGGCCCGCGACCGTGTAGGTCTCGTCCTGATCGCCTACGAGACCGGCCTGGTCCGCCGCTGATTCATCTGGTGATGCCGATTTTCGGCTTCTCGTCCAAGAGCCCGAACAAGTGCGACGCTCGCTGATCGCGCGCAAGTGGGAACCAGCCCCGCTCCCTCCCGTCACCCGTCCCGTCTCCTTCCATCACCGCGGCGTCTCTTTCCGTCATCCCCGCGTCTCCTTCCGTCACCCCCGCGTCCCCTCCGTCATCCCCGCCAACCCC
>CAYUWV010000019.1:18928-22664 GCA_964448385.1 uncultured Propionibacteriaceae bacterium
TCCGTCATCCCCGCCAACCCCCTTTCCGTCATCCCCGCGAAGGCGGGGATCTCCCTTGTGGTCAGCGATTTCACCCCCTTGCGCCAGCTGAATCCCGTGGCAGGATGGGTCTCAACACGGCGGAGGGGCTCGCCACAACAGCGGTGACACCGCCAACGGTCCCTAACCACTAGGTGGCCGCCGTGTTCGTCGCTCGACGGTCGCCCCGGATTCAGGGAGACGGCCATGACCACCGACGTCCTCACCGCCACACCCAGCCTGCTAGCCCCCGGTGTGCAGGCGCCGTTCACTACCGCGAGCCCGCCGCCCGGGTTCGCCGACCTGCACCTGGACGTGGCGCTGACCGGCGCCGGGCCGTTCCAGCGGGCGGTCTGGTACGCACCGCCGTCCGAGCCGGGGACGGTGACCTACCGGCAGGAGGTGGTCGCCGAGCTGCGGGAGCCCGGATTCCGGGACGCCGCGACCCGGCTGGTGGCCGCGACCGGCCGGGCGCGGCAGTCGCTCGACGCCTTCCGCAAGGCCCCCTATCGGGTGCCGGCCGAGCTGCAACTGGCGGCGGCGATCGGTCGGTACACGCGGGTGATCGGCGAGGTGACCAGTGAGCTGGACGAGCTGCGGCCGTCCGCCGCCGGGCTGCGCGACCTGGCGGGCCACCTGGCCGGCTACGTCGCCGGTCGCGAGTTCCGCGAACTGGCCGAGAGCACCGTGCTGGCGCGGATCCGGCTGGGGACGGTCGAGCTGGGCATCCGGTCGGGGACGGTGTGGGCCGACCGGGATTCGGGCCGGCCCGGCTGGGGCGAGCAGATCGAACAGACCTTCAGCCGCTTCCACGAACCGGGGCAGCAGGTCGAGCCCGATTGGAGCCGTCCCCGGCGGTACCTCAACCACGTCGAGGCGCAGGCGATCGGCCTGCTCGCCGGGCTCTTCCCCGACCTCTTCGCCGAACTGCACGGCTTCGTCGGCGCCCACTCCGACTTCCTGCCGGCCACGCTGGAACAGCTGGCCGAAGAGCTGCGGTTCTACCTCGACTTCCTGAAGCTGACCGACGACCTGAGCACCCGCGGGGTGGCGTGGTGTCTGCCTCGGCTCTCCCCAGACGGCGGAGCGCCCGTCCGGGTGAGCGGGATGGTGGATCTCGCGCTGGCCGTCGGTGCGGCGACGGTGGCGGAACATCACTCTGACAAGCTGGAACAGCAGGAATCGTCCCGGGCTTTGCAGGGGCCGATCGCCAACGATCTCACCCTGACCGGCGGCGAGCAGGTGGCCTTCGTCACCGGGCCGAATCAGGGCGGCAAGACCACCTTCGCGCGCAGCTTCGGGCAGCTCGCCTACCTCGCCGGGCTCGGCCTGCCGGTTCCGGCGCGGACGGCGGCACTGCCGTGGTTCCGTCCGGTGCTCACCCACTTCCCGGCCCCGGACGATCCTGACCACGATCGCGGCGGACTGGCCGACGAACTCCACCGGCTGCACGAGGTGATGGCGGCCGCCGGGCCGCACACCCTGCTGATCTTCAACGAGCTCTTCTCGGCCACCTCCGCGGCGGACGCGCTGCAGCTCTCGGCGCGGGTGGTCGAGCAGCTCCGGCGGCTGGGTTGCCGGGTGGTGTGGGTCACCTTCCTGGAGGAACTCGTGCTGGACACCGCGGGCGCGGTCAGCCTGGTCGGTCAGGTGGAGCCGGGGGACGTCACCCGTCCGACCTTCCGATTCCTGCCGCAGCCGCCGGGCGGACGCTCGCACGCCGTCGCCCTCGCCGCCCGGCACGGGCTCTCCGGCGCCGACCTTGAGGAGCGGCTGTCATGAGAGTGCATTTGTTGTTCCCCGATCGGGACGCTCCGCGCACCGGCGCCCTGCCGTCCGGCGCGGACGACCTGGTCGCCGACCTCGACCTGGCCCCGGTTCTGGAGGTCATGGCGCCCCGCAAGGACCTGGCCAAGCTGTGCCCGGCAGTCCTGCTGAACCCGCTGACCGAGCCCGAGGTGATCCGCTGGCGGCAGGCCGTCCTAGCCGACGTGCTGGCTGATCCGTCCGGGGTTCAGGGTCTGTTCAAGCTGGCCGGACGTGCGCTGGAGAGCCAGCGCGGCTCCTGGCTGTGGTCGGGCCGCACCGCCGATTCGGCGCTGGCGCGGTCGGTGCACGGGCTCTCCGGACTGCTGCCGCTGCTGACCGAACTGGCCGGCCTGGCCGCCGCGCAACTGCCGATCGCCCGATCACCGGGGCTGCGGCAGCTCTACTCGCGGCTCGTGGACGACCTGGATGCCGGCTACCTTCAGCAGGTTCGCGCGCTACTGGGTCAGCTCCGGCTGCCTGCTGGGGTGACCGCCCGGACGGCGATCGGCGCCGACGGCATGCTCGGCGGGTTCGAGGTGCAGGCACCGCTGTCCGGCCGCCGCCCGTGGTGGGCGGTGCTGGGCTTCGCCCCGCCCGGCCGGCTGCACTTCACCCTCGCCGACCGCGACGAGTCCGGCGCCCGGGCCCTCGGCGACCTGCGCAACGACGCCCTGCACGAGGTCGCCGCCGCGGCCGCCCAGGCCAACGCCCACGTCGTCGGCTTCTTCCAGCAACTGCAGTGGGAGGCCGGGTTCTACGTCGGCTGTTCGCAGCTGTACGACCGCCTCCACGCCACCGGCGTGGGGATTTGCTGGCCCGACCCCGTCACCCCCTCCCAACAAGATGTGGCGGAATCGCCGACCTTGGAGCAATCCCCACACCTTGTGCCGGGTAGGAGTGCGGAGCTTGAGGGGAGCGGGCTCGTCCCGCTGAACCTCGCGGTGCGCTCGGGGCGGGTGCCGGTCGGCAACGACCTCGCCGGCCCGCTGACTCTGGCGGTCATCACCGGCGCGAACCAGGGCGGCAAGACCACCTTCCTGCGCAGCCTCGGGATCGCGCAGTTGCTGCTGCAAGCGGGCGTCTTCGTCCCGGCCACCCACTTCCGGGCGAGCCTGGCGGGCGCCGTCCACACCCACTTCCGGAGGGCCGAGGACGAGGAGCTCCGCAGCGGCAAGCTGGACGAGGAGCTGACCCGCATGAGCGAGATCGTCGACCGGGTTCGCCCGGGCGACCTGGTGCTGATGAACGAGTCGTTCGCCGCCACCGACGAGATCGAGGGCTCCTGGATCGCCGCCGACATCATCGACGCTCTCCTCGCCCACGGCGTCCGGGTGGCGCTCGTCACCCACTTCCACGCCCTCGCCCAGCACTACCGGGAGCGTCCGGAGACGATCTTCCTGCGCGCCGAACGGCTGCCCGACGGCAGCCGCAGCCACCGGCTCATCCGCGGCGCCCCAAGCCCCACCAGCCACGGCATGGACCTCTTCGACCAGCTGTTCTCCCCCGCTTGAGGGGGCGTTCCGGAGATCCCCGCCTCCGCGGGGATGACGGATGCTTGTAGCGGGATGCCGCTTCGCCTGTTTCTGAGGGAGATGACGAACACCAGCCCAGCTGGCGTCGCGACTGTTCGGCCTCTCGTTCAAGAAGCCGAATAGGCGCGACACCAGAACGGACGGGTGCCGCTACCGCAGGCCGTAGGGGAGGTCGGGACGCTGGGACGCGATCTGGATCAGGCGGTTGTACTTGGCCACCCGCTCGCCACGGGCGGGGGCGCCGGTCTTGAGCTGGCCGCAGCCGGTGGCCACGGCGAGGTCGGCGATGAAGGTGTCGGGTGTTTCGCCGGAGCGGTGGGAGACCATCTGGCCGTAGCCGGCCTCATGGCAGATCCGCATCGCCTCCAGGGTCTCGG
>CAYUWV010000020.1:0-10745 GCA_964448385.1 uncultured Propionibacteriaceae bacterium
TGTCACGCTTGGAGATTATCGTCTCTCGCGAGCCGCCGGGTAGCGCCCAACCTAGGTGGCTTCGGGATCGAAGGCGATCAGTCGGGGCTGTCCCACGGAGTCGTTCCGCGCAGCGGCGGGTTGTTTTGCAGCCTCCGGTGAGGAGGCCGACACCAGTTCGGACGCCTTCGGCATCCCGACGGAGGCTTCCCGAAGGATCTGGGTCGTCTCCTCGCCCAACAGACGCTGCCCCATGTTTCTCGGGTTGAGGTCGGACAACGAGATGTCCGCATATTCGGGACCGAGTTCGGCTCGCAACTGCCCGCGGGCGTCGTTGGCGATCCCCCGCAGGTAGTGGAACACCCGGGCCGTCTTGCGGGCCAGATCGGGGAGCTTCTCAGGGCCGAAGATGATGACCGCAAGCACGGCGAGAACCACGATCTCGCTGCCGTTGAAGTCAATCATGTGATCAGGGTAGTGCCGCGCGGTGCCGCGGCCGCGTCAGAAGCCGCTCGCCTCCAACACCGCAACGAAGGCGGCCGACTGTTCGGGAGAGGCTGGCAGCAGCGGACGTCGGACCCCACCGGGGGCGAAGCCGCGCGCCGCGAGCCCAGCCTTGACCAACAGGCATCCCTGGGTGGCGAAGACGCCGGTGAATACTGGCAGCAGCGCCGCGTTCCGGGCGATCGCCTCCGCGACGTCGCCGGCAAGGTAGGCGTCGATCATTTCGCGTGTCGCGACCCCCGTGAAGTGGGTGGAGGTACCCACCACGCCCGCGCCGCCCACCGCCAGCAGGGGCAAGGTCATCGCGTCGTCGCCGGAGTAGTACGCCAGACCGGTCGCGGCGATCACCTTCGCCGACTCGACCACGAGTCCCTTGGCGTCCTTCACAGCCACAATGCGGGGATGCGCCGCCACCGCGATCATCGTCGGCGTCTCCACGGGGATGCCGCTGCGATGCGGGATGTCGTAGATCATGATCGGTCGAGAAGTCCCCTCGGCGACCGTGAGGAAGTGATCGGCCAGCGCGTCCTGCGGGGGACGGGAGTAGTAGGGGGTGACCACCAGCAGGCCGTCCGCGCCGACGTCTTCGGCCGCGTGGGCGAGGTCGAGGGTGTGAGCGGTGGCAAAGGTGCCGACTCCGGCGACGACCTTCGCCCGGTCACCGACCTCGGCGATCACCGCCACCAGGAGGGCGCGCTTCTCGGCATCGGTCGTGGTGGGGGATTCGCCCGTCGTCCCGTTGATGACCAAGGTGTCGTTGCGCTGGACGTCGACGAGATGCGCAGCGAGCCTGCGAGCCTCGTCGTAGTTCACCGAACCGTCGCTGGCGAACGGGGTCACCATGGCGGTCTGGACTCGACCGAAGGGCAGTTGGGTCATGGCGCCAGCCTATTCGGTCGAGATGACCACGAGCGGGTCGCCGTCTCGGACGACGTCGCCGACCGCCACCACGATCTCGGTGACCGTGCCGACCACATCGGCGAGGACCGGGATCTCCATCTTCATCGATTCCAGCACCACCACCGGGTCCTCGGCTCCGAGCCGTTGGCCCACCACAACTTCGATACTCAGGACGTTCGCGACCAACTCGGCGACTACCAGGTGACTCATGGCACGACATGCTACTGGTGCGGCACGGGTTCGCTACGCTGAAGCCCGTGACACCAGCACCGAAGACCTCCGCCACCTCGGCGGCCAGCCAAGCGTTCGCCGAGGCGTTCGTCGAGGAATCCCAGGCCGCCGTGGCGGCACGCGCGAAGGCCGCCGACATGGGTCTCGACTGCATCAACCAGGCGGGAGCCGCGCTGCTCACCCTGCTCGCAGCCACCCTGCGCGCGCGCAACGCCGTCGAGATCGGCACCGGCACGGGGGTCGCCTCCGTCGCGCTACTGGCCGGCATGGCCTCCGACGGAGTGCTGACCAGCATCGATGTGGAGAACGAGCTGCAGCTGCACGCCCGGGAGGTGCTGACCGCTGCCGGCATCCCCAGCCGGCGCGCCCGCCTGATCGCCGGATCGGCACTGACTGTCCTGCCCAAGCTGACTGACGGGGCGTACGACCTGGTGTTCATCGACGGCGACCCCCTGGAGTACGTCGAGTACGTTGCCCAGGCCGATCGCCTGCTGCGTTCGGGTGGCCTGCTCGTGGTGCATCACGCCTTGTGGCAGGGGAAGGTCGCCGACCCTGAGAACGAGGACGACGAGCCCCTCATCATCAGCGAGGCGCTCGACGCGGTCCGCGACCTCGAAGGCTTCACCGCTGCCCTGGTGCCGGTCGGCGACGGGCTGCTGATCGCCGTCAAGGCCTGACGTCGCCACGGCCGTCCGGCTAGGAACGAACGCTCGCCCCGGGGAAGATTCCCCGGGGCGAGTGTTCACTGCTTCCCAGCCGCATCACCAGTTGGAGGGCACCTTGAAGTTCTTGGGGACGACCGTGACGCCACTCTCGACGTAGAAGCCGCGCGCCCGGTCGTGATCGGGACTGGTACCGATCTCCACCCCGTCAGGGACGACGACGCCCTTGTCGAGGATCGCCCGGCGGATCACGGCATTGCGCCCGATCCGGCAGCCGCTGTAGATGACCGATTCCTCGATCTTGGCCCACTTGTCGACCATGACATTCGGCGACAGCACGGAACGATCCACATCGCCACCGGAGATGATGCAGCCGTTGCTGACGATCGAGTCCTCGGCGGTGCCCCGCAGCGTGAACTTGGCTCCGGGCAGTTGCGCCTGGGACGTCCAGATCGGCCACTTGCGGTTGTACAGGTTGAACTCCGGGTCAACCGACACCAGATCCATGTGGGCGGCGTGGTAGGCCTCGATCGTCCCCACGTCACGCCAGTAGTTCCGGTCCTTCTCGGTCGAGCCTGGGACGTTGTTCATCGTGAAGTCGTAGACCTGCGCCTGACCGGCCGCGACGAAGTTCGGGATGATGTTCCCACCCATGTCATGGCGGGATTCGTTGTCGTTGGCATCGGCCACCAGCGCCTCCACGAAGGCCTTGCGGGTGAACACGTAGTTCCCCATGGACGCGTAGGACTCATCGGGGCTGTCCGGCAGCGCGGGCGGGTCGGACGGCTTCTCGAGGAAGCGTTCGATCTTGCCGTCGGCGGCCGCATCGATGATCCCGAACGCGTGGGCCTCGGCGCGTGGCACACGAATCCCGGCGATGGTGCAGTCGAGGCCGGAGTCGATGTGGGCCTCCACCATCTTCTCGACGTCCATGCGATAGATGTTGTCGGCGCCGAACACCACCACGTACTCGGGATCTTCGTCGTTGATGAGATTCATCGACTGGTAGATCGCGTCGGCGCTGCCCATGAACCACTGCTTGCCGGTGCGCTGCTGGGCCGGAACTGAGGTGACGTAGCTGCCGAGCATGGTGCTCATCCGCCAGGTCACCGAGATGTGTCGGTCGAGAGAGTGGGATTTGTACTGAGTCAGCACACAGATCTTGGTCAGATCGGAATTCGCCAGGTTGGACAGGACGAAGTCGATCAGGCGGTAGGTGCCTCCGAAGGGCACAGCGGGCTTGGCTCGATCGGCAGTGAGCGGCATCAGCCGCTTACCCTCGCCACCGGCGAGGACTATCGACAAGACATTCGGTCGAATGGTCATGACACTGAACCTAGAACCTGCGCGAACCCGCCACAAGAAAACCACCGAAAAGGTCCGCCTATTGGCGGTGGTGTGACACGATCCCGGGTATGGCACTGCGAGTCTCCATTCTCACCCGTGAGTATCCCCCGCACATCTACGGCGGAGCCGGCGTCCACGTCGGCCAACTCGTCCCACAACTCCGCAAGTTCGCCGAGTCCGTCGACGTCCAATGCATGGGCGAGCCACGCGACGGCGCGACCGCTCACCCCGAAACATTCCCCGAGGGCGCCAACGCCGCGCTGCGGGTCCTGGGCGCGGACATCTCGATGGCGAACGCCATCCCGTCCGACGTCAACGTCATCCATTCCCACACCTGGTATGCCAACTTCGCGGGCCTGATCGGCTCGAAGTACCTTGACGTGCCACACGTGGTCACCTCCCACTCCCTCGAGCCGCACCGCCCCTGGAAAGCCGAGCAACTGGCCGGCGGGTACCGGGTCTCGTCGTGGGCCGAGCGGACGTGTTTCCTCGATGCGGCTGCGGTGATTTCGGTCAGCAACGGGATGCGGGCCGACGTCTTGGACAGCTATTCCGACCTTGACCCGGATCGGGTCTTCGTGGTGAAGAACGGCATCGATCCCGACGAGTTCAAGCCCGACACCGGCACCGACGTCGTCGACGGCTTGGGCGTGGACCGGGATCGGCCCTTGGTCGTGTTCGTGGGCAGGATCACCCGTCAGAAGGGACTCATCCACCTCGTGCGGGCGGCTCAACAGTTCGACCCCGACACCCAACTGTTGCTGCTGGCAGGAGCCCCGGACACCCCGGAGATCGCTGCCGAGTTCAACGGCGCCTTCGCTGAGCTCAGCAAGGTGCGCGGCGGCTCGGTGAAGTGGGTCCAAGAGATGCTGCCGCGGGCATCCGTGCGACAGGTCCTCACCCACGCCACCGTGTTCGCGTGCCCGTCGGTCTATGAACCGCTCGGCATCGTCAACTTGGAGGCCATGGCCTGCGAGACGGCCGTGGTGGCCAGCGCCGTCGGCGGTATCCCTGAGGTCGTCGTGGACGGCGACACCGGCACCCTGGTGGCCTATGACCCCAAGCAGGCGAACGATCCGGCCTATGTTGCCGCCTTCGAGGCGTCCTTCGCCCAGGAGATCAACACCATCACCCGCGATCCCGCCCTGGCGGAGCGGATGGGCAAGGCAGGGCGGCAGCGCTGCATCGACGAGTTCTCGTGGGAGAAGATCGCCCAGGAAACCATCGCGGTGTACGAGAAGGCCGTCGCGATCCACGCCGCACGGTAACCAGAGCCGCACGGTACCCAGATCAGTCAGAGGCCCCGGGGAGTTCTCCCCGGGGCCTCTGACTGATCTGGGTGGGCTCAGGCGACGACGACGACGCCCTCCAGCGCTGCCTTCAACTCGGCCGCCTCCGCTGCGTTCATCTCAATGACGAGCCTTCCGCCTCCCTCGGCAGGAATGCGCATAGCAATCACGCGCCCTTCCTTGGCCACCTCGATCGGCCCGTCACCGGTCCGGGGTTTCATCGCTGCCATCGCATACCTCACTCGTCTGCTGGTTCGAACTCACCCCATTATTCCATCCGCCCGAAGCAAGAGGCGTACGCCCCGGCCGATCGGAACCGGTCGAGTCTGACTCGTCGGCTTCCGGGAGCCGGTCGAGTTGACGGGCAAGCCGCTCCAGTAGCTCATCGACCTGTTGCATCGAGTAGCCGCCGGCGACTACTTGGAACCGCACGGCGCGGAGGTCGTCACCGTGCAGGTGACCGGTGGGAACGTGGGCCACCGGCGTGCTGGTGACGGTGGGGGGCAACTCGCCCAGCCGCCCGCTGGCCGCGACCGCCGCCAGGCCGAGGACCGCCACGGCGATCATCCACAACAGCCATTCCATGGTCATGATGCTACTGAAGGCCTCCTTACGACATCTGGGCGGAGGGGTCGAGCGACGGCCAGGGGCCTGGCGTCGTGACCAGGCGGACGGCCTCGTCCGGGTCGTCAGCGATCTGGAGCAGGTCCAGGTCGGCCTCACCGACGTAGGAGGCAGCCCGCACCTCGTCACGCAACCAGCCCAGCATCCCGTCCCAGAACTGTCGGCCGTAGAGGACGATCGGGAACGACGTCACCTTGCGGGTCTGCACCAGGGTCAGGGCTTCGAACACTTCATCGAAGGTGCCAAAGCCCCCGGGCATGACGACGAATCCCTGGGAGTACTTCAGGAACATCACCTTGCGGGCGAAGAAGTAGCGGAAGTTGATGCCCAGCGAGACGTAGTCATTGAGGGACTGCTCGAACGGCAACTCGATCCCCAGGCCCACGGAGACACCGCCGGCCCGCAAGGCACCCTTGTTGGCCGCCTCCATGATGCCCGGACCGCCACCGGTGATGGTCGCGAACCCTGCCTGGGCAAGGCCCCGCCCGATGGCGACGGCGGCGGCATACATCGGATCCTGCTTGCGCGTGCGGGCCGAGCCGAACACCCCAATGGCAGGGCCGAGTTCGGCCAGGGTGCCGAAGCCCTCGACGAACTCCGCCTGGATCCGCATCACCCGCCACGGATCGGCGTGGACCCACCCGGCGTCCCCACGACTGGTCAGGAGGCGTTGGTCGGTCGTGGTCGGTTGCACCTGGTCGTGCCGTCGAATGACCGGGCCCTGGATGCGCACACGTCTGTTCACGCTGGCCAATGTAGTTCTGGACGGAGGGAGAACGGGTGGCCGCCGCGGGATCGCTGACCGCCGGGTTACCACCACCCGCCGGCAATCCGGCGTCAGGCGAGCCAGCGCGCCAGGGCGTCGCGGCAGGTGGTGAGGTCGGCGATGGGGCAGAACTCGTCATCAGCGTGAGCCTTGCCCGGATCGCCGGGCCCGAAGTTGACCGCGGGCACCCCGAGCGCGCTGAAGCGCGACACGTCAGTCCAGCCGTACTTCGCCGACGGCGCGCCCCCGACGGCGGCCACGAATTCCTGGGCGATCGGCCGGTCAAGCCCGGGCCGGGCTCCCTCCGCCAGGTCGTTGACCTCAAGCTCGTACCCGTCGAAGACCTCCCGGCAGTGCGCCAAGGCATTTGCCGCATCGCGGTCGGGCGCGAAGCGGAAGTTCACGGTCACGGTGCAAGCGTCGGGGATGACATTGCTGGCGATTCCGCCGGTGATGGCGACGGCGTTGAGCCCCTCCCGATAGACGAGTCCGTCGACGACGACCTCGCGGGGCTGGTAGGCCGACAGCCGGGCGAGCACGTCCGCAGCGTCGTGGATGGCGTTGTGTCCCAGCCAGGCTCGCGCGGAGTGCGCCGCCACCCCGCGTGTGGTGAGGCTGAAGCGCAGCGTTCCCTGGCAGCCGCCCTCGACCTTCGCTGCGGTCGGCTCCATGAGCACCGCGAAATCGCCGGCCAGCAACTCCGGACGGGTGGCGGCGATCCGGGTGAGCGAATTCAGTTCCGCAGCCACTTCCTCGTGGTCGTAGAAGATCCACGTCACGTCGCGCGTGGGTTGTTCCAGGCTGACGGCCAGCGCCAGCGCGACCGCCACCCCGCCCTTCATGTCGGCAGTACCCCGCCCGTACACACGGTCACCGACCACCGACGACGGCAGGTTCCCCGCCACCGGAACCGTGTCCAGATGCCCGGCGATGACGACGCGCTCGTCTCGCCCCAGCTGCGTGCGGGCGATCACCGTGTCCTGGTCGCGCACCACCTCGAGGTGCTGGCAAGAGCTCAGCACCGCCTCGACGGCGTCGGCCAGCGGTCCCTCCTGACCGCTCACGGATTCGATGTCCACGATGTCGCGGAAGAGTCGCACCAGGTCGCCGCGGGGATCCAGGGTCATGGCCGTGAGCCTACCGGCCGGCCCGTTGCGGCCCCGACGGTACTCTGGCTGGCATGACCCGACCCGCCTCTGCCTGGGGACTTGCCACGACCCACGACGCCGGCCAGGTTCTCGACACCTGGTTCCCCACCACCGTCCTCGCCCCGCACGACGGCTCGCCAGCCCCGCAGCTCCTCGTGGCGGCCGCTCAGGTGGACGAGGAACGGCGGGTCCGCAGCGCCCCCGTGCTCGTGGAGATCGACCTGGACCAACCTCCCACCTCGGTGCCGGACGCCTACCTGCGCCTGCACCTGCTCAGTAGTCGGGCATGCCTACCGCGCACCATCAACCTCGAGGGCATTTTTGGCGTGCTCCCCAACGTGGTCTGGACGAATTTCGGACCCTGCCTGGTGGAGGGCTTCGAGGACGTCCGTCTCGCGCTGCGCAGCGCCCGGGGTCCAGTGACCGTCCTCGGCGTCGACAAGTTCCCGCGGATGGTCGACTACGTCGTACCGTCGGGCGTCCGGATCGCCGACGCCGACCGGGTTCGGCTCGGCGCCCACCTCGCGTCCGGCACCACCGTGATGCACGAGGGCTTCGTCAACTTCAACGCCGGGACGCTGGGTTCCTCCATGGTCGAGGGACGGATCTCCGCGGGCGTGATCGTGGGCGACGGCTCTGACGTCGGCGGCGGCGCCTCCATCATGGGGACGCTCTCAGGCGGCGGTCAGGAGCAGATCAGCATCGGGGAACGATGCCTGCTGGGCGCCGAGTCGGGTGTGGGCATCTCCCTGGGGAACGACTGCGTCGTGGAGGCAGGCCTCTACGTCACCGCCGGCACCAAGGTCACCCTCGACGGCGCGGTCGTCAAGGCCGCCCTGCTGTCGGGTCGCGACGGGTTGCTGTTCTTGCGCAACTCGGTGACGGGCGCCGTTGAGGCGCGACATCGAGCGGGCACGGGGGTCGAACTCAACGAGGCCCTGCATGAGAACTAGCCCATGACGAGGCCCGTCAAGGTCGTCCTTGGGATCACGGTCTCGTTGTGCCTGGTCGTCGCGGCCGGCTTGGGGATCTGGCTGTGGGCGACCTACAACAAAGCGCCGCTTCCGATTGACGACCGTTGCACCGCGAGTGTCAATGGCACCACCGCGTCGCTCGACCCCGAGCAGGCCTACCACGCGGCCTTGATCTCCGGCGTGTCCATCAAGCGTGGGCTGGCCCCTCGCGCGGCGAGCATTGCCCTGACCACGGCGTACCAGGAATCCGGGATTCGCAACCTGGACTTCGGCCACTCCGACTCCCTCGGCCTGTTCCAACAGCGGCCGTCAAAGGGCTGGGGCACCGTCGAGGAGATCATGGATCCGTGGTATGCGACGACGGCCTTCTACAAGGCCCTCGTCAAGGTCAAGAACTGGCAGACCGGCGACATCAACGACGTGGCCCAGGCGGTCCAGCGAAGCGCCTACCCGGAGGCTTACCGGCGCCATGTCAGCAACGCACGCACCCTGGCAAGTTCGCTGACGGGCGAGACGCCGGCGTCCTTCTCGTGCGTGGTTCGCAACCCGGACGAGCCCGACCGGAACGCCATGAAGACCTTCCTGGCGAAGAACCTGGGCACCACCGTGACGTTCGCGACTCCCGATGCGACCACTTTGGTGGTCACGGCCAAGAAAGCCGACGTCGCGTGGGCGGCCGCGCACCAGGCGATCGCTGCCACCGCTGACTATGGCCTCACCAAGGTCACGGTGGGCGACTACTCCTGGACCCACAACCGCTCAGCCTTGGCGAGTTGGCGCGGTGTCGGATCCACCGACACCACCAAGGTCGTGCTGTCCTTCGTCGTGGACTGAGCCCAGTCGCGGTCAGCCCACAGCGGCCAACCGCGCTGCGGCGGCTGCGATCCGCTCATCCGGGGCCGTCAGGGCCACCCGCACGAACTGCTGGCCGGCCTGGCCGTAGAAGTCCCCCGGTGCCACCAGGATGCCCAGCCCGGCCAGGTGGTCAACGGTGGCACGACAGTCCTCACCCCGGGTGCACCACAGGTACAGCGACCCTTCGGAGTGCTCGATCCGGAACCCGGCCGCCTCGAGCGCCGCACGGAGCTGCGCCCGACGCCGCAGATAGCGCTCCCGCTGGTGGGCGACGTGATCGTCGTCGGCCAAGAGGACGGTCATCGCCGCCTGGACGGGCCCAGGCACCATGAGCCCGGCGTGCTTGCGCACCTCAAGCAGTTCGCCGACAACCGCAGCATCGCCGGCGACGAACCCGGCCCGGTAGCCTGCCGCGTTCGACCGTTTCGACAGGGAATGGACGGCCAACAACCCGGCCACCGAGCCGCCGTTGACCTCGGGGTGCAGAACCGACGCAGGCTCAGCCTCCCAGCCGAACTCGCCGTAACACTCGTCACTGGCGAGCAGTGCCCCGGCCTCTCTGGCAGCGACCACCCACTCCTGCAGTTCCGTCACTGACAGGATCCGTCCGTGCGGGTTCGCGGGCGAGTTGACCCACACCAGGCTCGCCCGCAGCCCCACCAGGGCGCCGGGATCGTCGCAGGCCACCACCGACGTCCGCGCGATCCGCGCCCCGACGTCGTAGGTGGGGTAGGCGGTGGTGGGGATGACCACGGTGTCGGCCGACCCCAGACCCAGCAGGGTCGGCAGCCAGGCGACCAGCTCTTTGGTGCCGATCACCGGCAACACCTGGTTCTCCTGCAACCCCACGGACCCCCAGCGTCGCGCCAGGTAGCCCAAGATGGCCTCCCGCAAGGCAGCGGTCCCCCACGTGGTGGGGTACCCAGGCGAATCGGCCGCAGCGCTCAGGGCAGCCTGCGCGAAGGCCGGGGTGGGGTCGACCGGTGTGCCGACCGACAGGTCGACGATGCCATCGGGGTGCTCACTGGCCCGCCGCTTGGCAGCAGCCAGGGAGTCCCAGGGAAAGTCCGGCAGCTGGGCCGACAGCCCGCTCACTCGCCCTGAGGCGGCAGCGCCTTGACCAGTGGGTGGTCGTAATCGATGACACCCATCTTGGCGGCGCCACCGGGCGAACCGATCTCGTCGAAGAACTCAGCGTTGATCGCGGTGTAGGCGACCTGGTCAGCGGGCAGGTCGTCCTCGTAGAAGATGGCCTCGGTGGGGCACACGGGCTCACAGGCACCACAGTCCACGCACTCGTCGGGGTGGATGTAGAGACTGCGGTTGCCCTCGTAGATACAGTCGACCGGGCACTCCTCGACACACGCGCGGTCTTTCACGTCCACACAAGGCTGCGTGATCACGTAGGTCATATCGGCTCCTCAGTCAGGGTTTCGGCGCGTGGCCTACTGTACAACTCATGGGGG
>CAYUWV010000020.1:10845-22133 GCA_964448385.1 uncultured Propionibacteriaceae bacterium
CGGGCCGGGATCACCGGACGCGTCCTGGTGGCCCGCCTCAGCGACCTGCTGCAGGATCGCCAACCACCGGCTACCGTGGCCGAGCGGACGGACGCCGTGGTCGACGGCGAATGGGTCAGTTCAGCGGGCGCCGAACTGGACGTGGCCTGGTGGGCCGCCCGGCGAGGCGCCCGCAGCATGCAGGTGCGCACGGACGACGCCGCCCTGATCAGCCAGCTGCTCGCCCTCGGGTTCGTCGAGCGGCAGCGCTGAGCGCTGTCCGCCGCCGCTCAGGGTTTCTTGCCGCAGACAACCGGGGTGAGGGAGTTGTAGGACCAGGCGAACTTCTCCTTCTTCACCTGCTTCTTCCCCTCGTAGAACAACCGGTAGAAGCTGACGTCGAACCCGGACATGGCGCTCTGCGGCAGGCACCCGGGACTGCTGTCGTACGTGGTTGCCCCGGGCGCGCGGTAGTTGCTGCGGATCGGAGTGGTCGTCTTGATGGTGTACCGCTTGGTCGACCACACCCTGACCGTGACCGACCCCTGGGAGCCGGGCCTGCCGGTGATCCAGGCCTGCATCAGCACTCCGTGAGGGGAGTCGTTCCTGAACTTCATGTCCACGCTCACCCAGTCGAGGGTGGCTTCGCGTCCGACCGGATAGCGGTTGAAGTAGAGCGAGTGCGGCTTGTGGTAGATGTCCTCGAGCCCGGCGAAGAAGATGGCGTTGAAGGTGGTGGTGGTCGCCTGTGAGATGCCGCCGCCCAGCCGCTGCACGATCTTGCCGCCGTCGATGGCGCCGCCGGCCATCCACCCTGCCGCGATGGTGCGCTCGCCGAGGGTCTCGTTCATGCTGAAGGTCTCCCCGGGCGCCAGATAGGTGCCGTTGATGAGCCTGGCCGCCTTGCCGATGTTGTTGTAGCGGTAGGCGGTGCCCGGGAAGTAGGTGGTGAAGCTGCCGGTGACCTCCTTCACGCCGGCCTTCTTGGCATCCTGCGTGGTGAACGCTGCTGGGCGCGCCGCGACAGCCACCGAGACCGACCGGTCACCCGTCTTGTCGATCACCCCCACCAGCGCTGACGCCAACTCGCTGGCATCGATCCCCAAGCCGTCGGTCGAGGGGACGATCTGCGGCTTTCCGCCCTGTTTGATGGTGAAGGACGCGTTCTTGGGTTGCTTCAGCCCGAGGCGCTTCAGGTCGGCCGCCACGCTCTCGTTCAATGCCTTCGCGTCGAAGGTGGGCTTCAGGGTTCCGTCCACGGCGCTGAAGGTGAGCGTCTGGGCGATGACCTCAGGCTTGATGGTGATCGTGCCCTTGCCCCCCACCTCGGCGCTGATGCTGGCGGCGACGGCGGGCTTGGCCACGGTGGTCAGCACCTGCTCCGCCTCGGTGGTGGTGACGGCCGGCTCGACTTTGGTCACGTCAGCGGAGACAGAGGTCGCGTTGAGGAAGGCCGCCACGATGTCGTCGGCCACCTGTTGGCGGGGCAGTGCCGTGCCATCAGCGCCGGGCGTGATCGTGGGCACCAGCCCGTCGTAGGCAAGCTTCGCGTCGACCGGGGCGACCTCTGCCTTGGTGGCCAGAGACGCCACGACGGCGTCCAGCTTGGTCTGGTCGACGGTCACGACGGCGCGTTGCGACCGCCCTCCGAACAACACCTCGGCGATGGCGATCGGGTTCAGGCTGCGGCCACCCCCGGCCTGAGCGATGGAGGCTGGGTAATCGATGCCGAGCCCAGCTGCGGTGCCGGTGGTCGTGACGCTCTGGCTGGCGGCGCTGACGGTGAGGGTCGCCTCGGCCTTCGGGGCCAACTCGGCCCGCAACGCGGCCTCAGCCGCAGCGGTGGACAGGCCGCCGACCTTGACCCCGGAGATCTCGGCGTTGCGGGGGAGGTTGTCTCCGGCCAGTGCATAGCCGGCCACGTACGCGCCACCGAGCACGACGACGAGGCCGCCGACGACGGCCAAGCCGATCTTCGTGGGGCGGGAAAGCGATTTACGGTCCGACGTTGCCACAGGGTGCCCTCTCTCGGTGCAATGCCGCAGCCCATGCTACGTGAGGGCTGTGTCGACCTCCGCGGGAGACCGCTGCAGCACCCGGCCAGGCAACTGCGCCACCAGAATGCCGAGCACCATCAGCGCAGCACCCAGGTAGCCGCGGGCGCCCATGTTCTCCCCGAGGATGAGCGCGCCGCCGAGCGCTCCGAAGACCGCCTCGGCGGACATGATGAGCGCCGCATGGCTGGCTAGGGCGTCCCGTTGCGCGACGACCTGAAGGGTGTAGGCAATGCCCACCGACATCAGCCCGCCGTAGAGCAGCGGGACGGCCGTAGCCGCGATGCCCGCGAACGGGGTGGGCTCCACCAGGACAGCCACGACTCCGCTGAGCAGAGCGCACCAGGCGAACTGGGCGATCGCGTAGCGGAGCACGGCGAGCCGCGAACTGTAGTGGTCGATGACCAGGATCTGCGCCGCCCAGACGAAGGTGGAGACCACCAGCAACACGTCGCCCGGGTTGACCGTGAACGAGTCGGTGACACTGATCAGGAACAGCCCGGCCAGCGCCGAGCAGATGCCGACGACCGTGGCCAGGCTGCTGCGATGGCCACGGATCGCCGCGATGACAGGCACGATCACCATGTACAGCCCGGTGATGAACGCCGCGTTGCCGGCGGTGGTGTAGCTCATGGCGGCCTGCTGGAGCCCAACGGCGACCGCCAACAGGGCGCCGGTGACGAATCCAGGCATGCCGACGGCGCGAGTCGCGATCCGGCGCTGCGTCGCCTCGACCCCGCGGCGTCGCTCGAGCCAGGCCACCACCGGGATGAGACTCAGCGCCCCCATCGCAAACCGGACTGCGTTGAACGAGAACGCCCCCATGGAGGCAGCGCCGACCCGCTGGGCCACGAAAGCGAATCCCCAGATCGCCGAGGCGAGCAACAGCAGGCCGTTGGCTCGCAGCCGCCGCGGTTCCAGGGTCGTCACGCCCGGCAGGCTATCGTCAGCCGGGCGGGCGACCTCGTGGTGCTCAGCGGCGGGCCAGCGCGATCTTGGCCCTGGCCGCGATGTTGTCAGCGGTGAAGCCGTACTTGGCGAACAGCAACGCGCCCGAGGCGGACTCCCCGAAGTGTTCGATCGACACGATCTCGCCGGCATCGCCGACCAGTTCACGCCAACCCATCGCCACGCCGGCTTCGATCGACACCTTCGCCGCCGTTGGTGGGATGACCTCGTTGCGGTACTCCGCGGGCTGGGCGTTGAACCATTCAATGCACGGCAGCGACACCACTGCGGTGCTGATGCCGTCCGCTTCGAGCACTTCCCGCGCCTGCAGGGCGACGCCGACCTCGGAACCCGTGGCCAGCAACACCACGTCCGGGCTGGCGGTGGAACCGTTCAGCAGCGTGTAGCCGCCCTTGGCCATGTTCTCCACCGGCGCGCAGGCCCCCTCGCCGCGCTCGACCGTGACGAGGTCCTGCCGCGACAGGATGATGGCACTCGGACGATCGGTGTGCCGCAACGCCAGGGCCCACGCGTGGGCGGTCTCGTTCGCGTCAGCGGGACGGATCACGTCCAGACCGGGGATGGCCCGCAGCGAGGCCAGGTGTTCGATGGGCTGGTGGGTGGGGCCGTCCTCACCGACACCGACCGAATCGTGCGACCAGACGAAGATGCTGGGCACCTGCTGCAGGGCTGCGAGCCGGACGGCACCGCGCATGTAGTCCGCGAACACCAGGAACGTGCCGCCGTAGGCCCTGGTCAGGCCTGACATCGTGATGCCGTTGAGGATGTTGCCCATCGCATGCTCACGGATCCCGAAGTGCAGCGTCCGCCCGTTGTAGTTGCCCTTGAAGTCGTGCGATGACTGCTCCGGCGGCAGGAAGGAGGGCTGCCCCTTCATCGTTGTGTTGTTCGACCCGGCGAGGTCCGCCGAACCACCCCACAACTCGGGCACCACATCGGCCAGCGCGGTCAACACCGCGCCTGAGGCGGCACGGGTCGCCATCTTGCCCGCACTGAAGACCGGCAGCCCAGCTTCCAGATCATCGGGCAGGGCACCGGTCACGAGGCGGTCGTACAACACCGCCGCGTCGGGGTTCGCCGCCTGCCACTGCCCGAAGCGCTCCAGCCAGGCCGCCTTCGCCACGGCGGCCCGCTCCGCGGCATTGCGGCGGGTGAACGCGACCAACTCCGGATCCACATCGAAACTCGCCTCCGGATTCAATCCGAGTTCCCGCTTCAAGCCGGCCACCTCGTCAGCGCCCAACTTCGACCCGTGCACCGAGTGATGGCCGGCTTTCGTGGGAAGCGGCCAGCCGATGACGGTGGTCAGCTTGATGAACGACGGCTTGTCCGTGACCGCCTTGGCGGCCTCGATCGCGTCGAACAGCGCCTCAAGATTCTCGGAGTAGCCAGTACCGCCGTTGGTCCAGTCGACGTGCTGCACATGCCACCCGTAGGCGGCGTACCGGGCAGCGACATCCTCGGTGAACGCAATCTGGGTCTCGCCCTCGATCGAAATCCGGTTGTCGTCATAGATCAACACCAGGTTTCCCAGCTTCTGGGCTCCCGCCAGCGACGACGCCTCCGAGGCGACACCCTCCTGCATGCACCCGTCACCGGCGATGCAGTAGACCATGTGGTCGAAGACCGACCCGCCCTCCGGCGTGGACGGATCCAGCAGCCCCCGCGCCCGCCGGGCCGCCATCGCGAACCCGACCGCGTTCGCGACGCCGGCACCCAACGGGCCGGTGGTCGCCTCCACCCCTGCCGTGTGGCCGAACTCGGGATGCCCGGGCGTCAGGGACCCCTCCGTCCGCAAGGCGGCCAGGTCGTCGATCTCCAACCCGTACCCGGCCAAGAACAACTGGGCGTACTGCGTCAACGACGAATGTCCGATCGACAAGATGAACCGGTCCCGGCCGGCCCACTTCGGATCAGCCGGATCGCCGGCCATCACCTTCTGGTACAGCAGATAGGCCACCGGGGCCAGCGAGATCGCCGTCCCCGGATGCCCGTTACCCACCTTCTCCACCGCCTCCGCCGCCAGCACGCGGGCCGCGTTCACTGCGGCGTGGTCTTGGTCAGTCCAGGACAGGGAGTTGGTCATCATTGGCCTTTCGCTCAGCTTTCGAAAATCGCTCTAACGGTTGCGTTACGCCCACCTGCGGTGTCGCCATTCTACGGGACACGGCCCCACTGCGCCGCTAGATCGGGGGACCGCAGCTTCCCGCTGATGCAACAGACCGTCCCAAAACCGATGCCCCTGGGGGTATAGTCTCTACGGATTAACTCAGAATGGAGTCCCAATGCAGCGACTGGTCATTCTCGGCGGCGGAACCGCCGGAACCATGGTGGCGAACAAACTTCGTGCCGTGCTCGGCAAGCACGAGCTCCACATCACGGTCGTCGACCGCGACGATGCCCATCACTACCAGCCCGGCTACCTGTTCATGCCGTTCGGCATCTACAACACCAGCGACATCGTCCGCTCCCGTCACAAGTTCATCCGCGACGGGATCGACCTGATCCTGACCGAGATCGATCGAATTGATCCGGTCTACAAGGTGGTTCACCTCGCGGACGGACGCACCCTCTCCTACGACATCGTGGTGATCGCCACCGGCGTGGGTCCTCGTCCGGACGCAACGCCGGGGATGCAGGGGCCCGAGTGGGGGAACTCGGTCCACGAGTTCTACTCGTTGCCTGGGGCCCAGAAGCTCACCGAGGCCATGCGCCGGTTCCGGGGCGGACGGATGGTCGTCCACATCACCGAGATGCCCATCAAGTGCCCCGTGGCGCCGATGGAGTTCACGTTCCTGGCTGACGACTGGCTGCGCAAGCACGGCATCCGGGAACGCACCGAGCTGACCTACGTCACCCCGCTGGACGGAGCCTTCACCAAACCGGTCGCCTCCCGTGAACTCGCGACGGCGTTGACCGATCGCCAGATCGCCCTGGAGACCGATTTCGCCGTGGAGTCGATCGACAACGACGCCTTGGAACTGGTCGGCTTCGACGGACGGCGGATCGGCTTCGACCTGCTGGTCACCGTGCCCCTCAATATGGGGGCGGACTACATCGCACGCTCTGGCCTTGGCGATGAGCTGAACCTCGTCCCGTGTGATCAGCACACCATGGTGAGCCTCGCGCACCCCGACATCTTCGTGCTCGGCGATGCCGGCACCTTGCAGACCTCCAAGGCGGGTTCCGTTGCGCACTTCAGCGCCGAAGTGTTCGTCGCCAACTTCCTGGCCACCTTCCGGGGGCAGCCTGCCACCCACGGCTTCGACGGCCATGCGAACTGCTTCATCGAATCCGGCAACCGCAAGGGGATGCTGCTCGACTTCAACTACGAAACCGAGCCCTTCACCGGCGAGTTCCCGCTGCCTGTGGTGGGCCCGTTCAAGTTGCTCAAAGAGACCCGGATGAACCACCTCGGCAAGCTCGCCTTCCGGTGGGTCTACTGGAACATGCTGCTGCCTGGACGACCAATCCCACTGCCCGGGGCGATGAGCCTGGCAGGCAAGCGGGTGGAGCAGGACGTCAGCGCCGCGGCAACCGGCATGCCGACCGCTGTCGCAGCAGCCAGTCCGACGCCCGCGCGTGCCGCGCCCGCGGTGAAACCCGCCCGGCCACGGCTGGAAACCAAGCCGCTGGTCACCGCCGCGCCGAAGCCGGCGACTAGCGCGGCACCCCACGCCAAGAAGGCGGGAGCACCCGTGCCTGCCTACGAGTCCCGGCCCGCGGTGAACGCGACCGCTGACCCGGCCGACATCCTGCCCAACCCGATCATCCCGAAGTTCTGAGGAGAAAACCCATGCCCACGACCATGATCGCCGGTCGTCCGATCGATGTGAACACCGAGGGATTCCTCACCAACTACGACCAGTGGGACGAAGCGCTCGGCGCCACCCTCGCCAGCCTGATCGGGATCGAGATGACGGAGGCCCACTGGGCCCCGATCCGGTTCCTGCGGGCCGACTACCCGGCCCGTGGCGAGACCGCCACACTGCGGCGCGTCAGCCAAGTCGGTGGCTTCGGCATCAAGGACCTGTTTGCGCTGTTCCCGGGGAAACCCGCCAAGAAGATGTCCTACATCGCCGGGCTACCCAAGCCCAAGGGCTGTGTCTGAGAGGAATGTCCATGACCGACACCATCACCGATACCGTGATCATCCCCGATTTCGGCACCGAAACCGCTGTCTCACCGAGTGCCTCCGAGCAGACCCCGCCAGGACGCAAGCTGGTCATCATCTGCTCCAAAGGCAACCTCGACATGGCCTATCCGGGGCTCATCCTCGGCTCTGCCGCGCTCGGCGAGGGCATCGAGACCCACCTGTTCTTCACCTTCTGGGGCTTCGACATGATCACCAAGGGTCGGATGGACGACCTGAAGTTCACCATGCTCGGCAACACCGCCATGCACCTGGTGCAGGCACCCAAGATGCCGATCCCGGCCGTGATGGGTGCCATCCCCGGCATGACGAAGGTCGCCACGAAGATGATGAAGAAGCAGATCGACGACCTGGAGATCCCCGAGGTGCCCGACTTGCTCGAACAGATCGTCGAAATGGGTGGTCACCTGTGGGGCTGCCGAATGTCGTTCGACATGATGAAGCTCAACGAGGCCGACCTGTTCGACGGCGTCGAAGGGATCATCAGCGCGAGCGACTTCATGGAGATCGCCGAGGGCGGGCAGATCATCTTCATCTAGCCGACGCCTGCGGTCACGGCCCCGGGATCCCCCCACGAGGTGGGCACCCGGGGCGGCTCAATGGGGCTCGACGAAGACCGCGACCGTCCGCGCCGGGACCAGGAAGCCTTCGTCGGCGACCTCGCTGCCCTTGACGACGTCGTCGCAGCCGTCGGCCTGGATCGGATGCAGCTGGTAACCGGCCGACGGCCCGGGGACTCCCTGGTGGACGGTGCGCGGCGTGGCGTTGAAGATGGTCACCAGACTCCGCCAGCGCGGCTCGACGGCTGCCACCGCTCCCGTGGCGCCTATCCGCATCACGATCACGCCGGGTACCTGCTGCCAGGTGTTCGACACGGGGAAGCTGACGCTGGCCCGGATCGCCGCGGCGGTTCGCAGCCGGAACAGGCGGGTGGAGGCTCGCAGCCGCAACACGTCGAGCGCCATCTCGTGACTGAAGGCGATGTCCTCCGGCGCCGGCTTGAGGGCCGGGTCAGCCAGCAGGGGACGCAGGATGTGCCAGTTCGGCCCGTTGTCGCGCTCCGGCGGCAACCCCGCAGCGAAACCGTTGTCAGTCATCGAGAAGTCGAGGAAGTTGAACCAGTCACCGGAGTTGAAGGAGTTCCGGTCGAGGCTCTTGGAGCGCAGCAGGTCCGTCCCGGCATGCCACAGCGCCGGCGACTGGCCGAGGGTGGCCAGGGCGAGACAGACGGCATTGAGGCGTACCCGCTCTGACATCGGCGTGGCGGGATGCAGCTTGAGGGTCAAGGCGTCGAACAGCGTCTCGTTGTCGTGCGCGTCCACGTAGTTGATCACCTCGTCCGGCTCGTCGGCGTAGCCCGCCTCGTACCAGCCGTACCTCAGTTCATCGCCGCGGACCTGATGGCCCAGCGAGTTGGCCCCGAACCGGAAGGAGCGCAGATTGCCCGCCAGGCTCAGCTGGATGAGATCGGTCGCGTGCGCCAACCGCTCCCCCGACCCGTTGACGTTCTGATCGGGGACCGCCCCGTTCCACGCCGTCACCAGGCCCGTCCCGAAACCCTGCACTCGGGGATCCGAGTTCCATCCGCCGCCCCGGACGGCATCACGCAGTCGGTCATTGAACGTGGCGATCCCGGTGCCACCCAACTGGCCCTGGGTGGCTTGGATGAACCGGGCGTTGAAGGCCACTTCGCCGAAGTTCCAGCCTTCCCCGTAGATGGTGACGGCCCGTCCGTCGACCCCGTCCCGCTCCTGCGTCAGGGCGTCGAGCGCTGCCCGGACGGCCAGCATGTTGGCCCTGGTGTGGTGACCCATCAGGTCGAAGCGGAAGCCGTCCACACGGTAGCGGCGCGCCCAGGACACACAGGCGTCCACCATGAGCTTCTCGGCCATCCGGTGTTCGGTGGCGACGTTGGCGCAGCAGGTCGACGACTCCACCTCCCCACAGGGAGTGAGCCGATGGTAGTAACCGGGCACGATCCGGTCGAGCACGCTCTTGGTGTCCTGACCCGAACTTGCCGTGTGATTGAAAACCATGTCGAGCACCACCCGCAGGCCGGCGGCGTGGAGCGCGCCGACCATCTCGCGGAACTCGGTCACCCGTCCGGCTCCCTCCGCGGTCTCGAGACTGGAGGAGAACGAGCCCTCCGAGGCCAGGTAGTGCCACGGGTCGTAGCCCCAGTTGAAGCCGTTCACCGCTGAGGTCGCGAGCACTTCGCGCTGCTGCTCGTCACTGTCCGGGGGCAGCGCCTTGAGCCGGTGCTTGCGCGGCAGGCTCTGCTGATCGGGGTGCTCCTCAACCGAGGCGTTGTCGAACACCGGGAGCAACTGGACGCTGGTCAAACCGGCTCTGGCCAGCCCCCGCAGGTGCGCCATGCCGGCGCTGTCGGCGGTGAAGGCCAAGAAGGTCCCCCGCAACTCGGGCGGCACGGTCTTGTCACTGATGGAGAAGTCGCGGACGTGCAACTCGTAGATCACCTGATCGACCGGGTGTGCCAGCACGGGGCTAGGGTTCGCTGCCCAACCGGCAGGGACCCAGGCGGGGTCATCCACGTCGACGATGACCGAGTGGGTGGAGTTGATCGTCAAAGCGGTCGAGTAGGGATCGGTGACCCGGTTGCTGACCACCCGGTGATGGTCACGGGCGTAGACGGTCACTTCGTAGAGGTAGCGGCCGGCGAGCCAGTCGGGGCTCCCGGCCGCCAGCCACACGCCGTCTGCGCTGCGGGTCATGACGTGGATCTGGGGGGTGTCGTGCAGGCTGGCGCCCGCCGGCCACAGCAGCAGTCGGACGCGCTGCGCGGTCGGTGCCCACAGGCGTAGGCACGGCACCTCGTCCCTCCAGCTCACGCCCAGGGCGGCTGTGGCCGCGGCGGCGTACACCTCGTCGATCACGCCGGGGATCTGGAGCGATCCGGCGGTGACCAACCGACCAGAAGGGAGATGCACGCTGATCACCAGTTGGCCACACAGGGCCTCCTCCGCCGGCACCTGCGCCGGATCCACCCGCAACGCCAGATGACGCGCAAGGTGGGGGAATTCCGCCGCGATCCCAGCCGGGATCCCGTCCGGGTCGAGGGTGAGCCCTGCCGTGGGCCACGGCACCGGCTCGGGCTCGCGAGGATCGATGACGTGGTCCACTGACCAGTGCAGTCGCCACTCAAGAGACTCTCGGCCAAGACCCGCCGGCAGGTCGTCGGACGGCCAGGCGATCAGATCGCGGCGCAGCCAGTGCCCGCGAGCTTTGCCCAACTCAGGCACCTCGGCGTGGAACACTCCTTGATTCTGCCAGTCCGACCGCTCATCGCCATCACCCCACGTCGGAATCAGGGCGACGAAGCTGCGACGCCGCTGCGCCGTGCTGCGCCGGGCAGCCATCACTGTCCCCTCCGGGAGTTGTGTCGCGCCCGAGCGGGCTGGCAGGGTCAACGGATGGATCGCGACGAGGTGCTGTCCCGGCGCCTGGCCACCCAACGCTTGACGGGACCTGCGGCCGACACGCCCACTGAGGTCGTCCGCGAGTTGTTGTGCGTCCAAGCCCAGGATCCGGCATTGGCCAAGGCCATGCTGGCCTTACGCTGCACCCCTGCGTCGGTCGGTCAGGTGGTGGCCGCCGTGGCGAGCGGCGAGATCGTCCGAACCCATGTGCTACGCCCGACGTGGCACTACGTTGCGGCCGAGGATCTGGTCTGGCTGCTTGGGCTCACCTCCGCCAAGGTCGAGTCAGCGATGGCCGCCCGGCATCGGCAGCTGCACCTCGACGAACCCGTGATCGGGCGCGCCGCCACGCTCTTCCACGAGACGCTGGCCGGACGCCGCTTCGCGTCGCGGGCCACGCTGGGTCGAGCCCTCGCCGAAGCAGGGATCGTGGCGGCGGGGCAGGCGTTGTTCGGCCAACAGGTTGGGCACCTGCTGCTGCTGGGCGAACTCCGCGGCCAGCTCTGCTCGGCGCCGACGGCGGCCACCGAGCACCACTATGCGCTGGTCGATGAAGTCGTTGCGCCCACCCGCGTCCGCACGCGAGGTGAAGCGATCACCGAACTGGTCGGACGCTTCATCGCCAGCCACGGACCGGTCGCGCTGACCGACCTGCAACGCTGGACCAGGCTGACGCTGGCCGAGGTGCGTGGCGGG
>CAYUWV010000021.1:0-6797 GCA_964448385.1 uncultured Propionibacteriaceae bacterium
GCCCGGACCATGTTGTGGTCGGAGGGGATGACGCCGGAGAACTTGCCGTTCTTCTTCAGGCTCAGCACGACCTTGTACTCCAGCACCCGGATCGACTTCGAGGTGAGGATGTAGTCGAGGTGGGCGCCGAGGGCGTACCCCTTGCGGGAGGTCGGCTTGGCTTTGAAGTCGTTCAGGGTGTCGTACTTGACGTTGATCAGCTTCTCGGCGGTGGCCTTCTTGGCGGACTTCTGCTTCCTGGTGTTCCCGAGCGGATCGACGACGACCCCGGAGTCGGTCAGCACGTTGTAGACCGGGTTGGCGGCGGTCAGTTTGGTGGAGGAGAGGTCGCCGGTGAGCACGATCGGCAGCTTGTCGGGGTTCTCGGCCTTGATCTCGGCGAGGATCTTCTTCGCCTGCTTCGTGCGGAGGGCGCGCTTGGCCTTGCTCTGGCCGGGCTCGGTGTGGGCGGTGGCGAAGAAGAACTTCCGTCCGTCCAGCTTGTCGGCGAAGATCGCCCAGGCGACGAACCGCGGGCCGGAGGTCGCCTTCTCGTTGTCGAGTTGCTTGGAGCCCTGGTCGAGCAGGGTGAGCCGGTCGGTGTTGTAGACGATCCGGACGTCCGCGCTGGCGCCGTTGTTCCGCTTGTCGCAGTTCTTGTAGCTGGTGCTCTTCTTGCAGCCGTACCGCTTGTTGTTGGTCAGCTTGTAGGGGGAGCCGAGCCGGTGGGCGAGATCCTCGAACTGCGAGATCTTGCGCCCCTTCAGGATGCCTGGGGAGGCTTCCTGGAGGCCGATGACGTCCACCTTCTCCGCCTTGATCTGGGCGACCACCTTGGCCCGGCGGGTCTCCCAGTTCTTCTCGCGGCCGTTGACCCGGCTGTTGCGCGAGCAGTTGGCGCAGCGGACGTTGAAGGTGGCCACCCGCAGCGGGGCGGCCTCGGGCTTGGCAGCCGCGGGGGTCTGGGCGGCCACCTCCGCCGGAGCCGGAGCCGCGGCCGAGGCCGGGGTCGGGACGATCAGGGCGAGCAGCAAAGCTGAGAGCAGCGAAAGGAGACGCAGCATCGGGGGGCCTTCGTGAGCAATATTAAGCTGAATCTCAGCTTGCGCTCAGGATCATAGCTGGCCCGCTCCCTCTTCACGCCAGAGTCTGACCAAATCCTGAGAATTTCACAGACAGGCCCGATGAGGCCAGACGGGTGGCCGGTCGCTCGACTTCGCGAGGCCGGCGACCCGCCGACCCGGCTCAGGCCGGCAGGGCCCGGCCAGTCAGCCGGCGGTACGCCTCGAGGTATCGCTCGCGAGTGGCCTCGACGATGTGGTCGGGCAACGGCGGGGGCGGCGTGTCGGAGGCGCGGTCCCAGCCCGACTCGTGGGCCAGCCAGTCGCGGACGAACTGCTTGTCGAAGCTCGGCAGCGAGCGGCCGGGCTGCCAGCCGGCGGCGTCCCAGAACCGGGAGGAGTCCGGGGTGAGCACCTCGTCGGCCAGCACGAGCGTGCCGTCCGGGCGCAGCCCGAACTCGAACTTGGTGTCGGCCAGGATGATGCCCCGCTCGCGGGCGATCTGCTCGGCGCGGCCGTAGAGGGCGAGGGTGGCGTCGCGCAGCCTGGTCGCGAGCTCCTCGCCGTGCAGGGCGACGACGGTGGCGAAGTCGACGTTCTCGTCGTGCTCCCCCATCGGCGCCTTGATCGCCGGGGTGAAGATCGGCTCGGGCAGCCGGGAGCCGTCCTGCAGTCCGTCCGGAAGCGCGATCCCGGTGACCGATCCGGAGGCCTGGTACTCCTGCCAGCCCGAGCCGGTCAGGTAGCCACGGGCCACGCACTCCACCGGCGCCATCTCCAGCGGCTCGACCAGCACCGCCCGTCCGGCCACCTCGACCGGGACCTCGGTGGAGAGCACGTGGTTGGGGATCAGGTCGCCCAGTTGCTCGAACCACCACAGCGAGAGCTGGGTGAGCACCTTCCCCTTGTCCGGGATGGGCGTGGAAAGCACGAAGTCGAAAGCCGAGATGGCGTCGGTGGCCACCAGCAGGATCTTCCCCTGCCCGGCGTCGTAGAGCCGGCGCACCTTCCCAGCATGAATCAGCGGCAGATCAAGCACCCCGTCAGCGTAGCCACGATCGGGGACCCGGAACCGAGGCGGTCCAGATCGGGCATCCGCCCCGCGCGGACGCGAGCGCCGATCTCGCGGTTTTGGCGGCCCTTGGCGGAACGATCCCAGATGATCGCGCCCGCAGCGTGGTTGTGAGCAAGAATCGCCGTCTCAGAACAATGCTGCAGGCGCTCGCATCTCCGGAGGCTTCGCCAACCCCAGTGGTAACCACGAAAAACTGGCGCGGAGAGTCCAGGCAGACACGGGCTGACGGGCTACACCCGCGTTGTGCTGAGCCTGGGGATGAGCGTCGGCGGCAGCACGATCTGGTCGGTGGGAGTCGGGGTGCCTTCGGAGCGCGCCAGCAGCAGTTGGGCTGCCAGTCGCCCGATCTTGCGAACTGGCTGCTGGACGACAGTGATCGCTGGGGTGACCATCCGCGTCCACACGTCGTCGTCGGTTCCTACGAGCCCGACCTGATCGGGAAGCCGAAGGCCCAGGCCCTGGATCGCGCGGAAGGCTCCAACCGTCGATGGTCCGTTGGACGCGAAGACGCAGTCCGGGGGATCCGGAGCGGCGAGCAGCGACCGGGTGGCGATCTCGGCCCCGTCCTCCCTCAGGTCAGTACGGCGGACCTGCGCCTCGGGCACCGGGATGCCAGCGGCGGCATACACCTCCTGCAAGCCCTCCAAGCGCTCCTCGGTGGTGGTGACATCCGCGCGTCCGACGACACAGCCGGGACGCCGGAAGCCCTGTGACAGCAGGTGTCGCGCGACGATCCGGCCGGCTTCCCGATTCTCCATCGTGACGGCATCCACGCCTTCGATGTGCGGAACGCGGTCGACGAACACGACCGGCGTGCCCGAAGTGCGCAGAGGTTCGATGTTGAACCGGCTGGGCGACGTGGGTGCGACCACAACGCCGGCCATCTGGTGGCGGATCGCTGTCGCGACGTACTCGCGTTCGCGCTCGATTCGCTTGTCGGAGTTGCAGAGGACCACCGAGAACCCGTGCTCGGCGGCGACGTCCTCCAGTGCGGCGACCATGGCGACGAAGAACGGATTCAGGATGTCGGGGACGATGGCCGCCCAGGTGTCGGAGCGCTGCCGCCGCAGGGCACGCCCGGCGCCATTGAGCACATAGCCGGTGCTGACGATGGCTTCCTGCACCCGGCTGACCAGTTCTCCGTCGACAGTGGCGATCCCATTGAGCACCCGGGAGACCGTCGCGGTGGAGACACCCGCCTTCTTGGCGACGTCGACCACGGTGACGCCGGTGGTGCGGCGTCGCTGACGGCGCTTTCGAGGAGCCTCGTCCTCCACCGAGACATCGACGGAATCCACGCCTCTCCTTCCAATCCATGAACCCGAGCAAAGAAGGCCCGAGTAAATGTTACTCAGCGACCCGGCGAATCGGCCAGCCCGTGGCGGGCGACCGAGTCGAGAAAGCAGGCGAAAGAACCTCCACGAAGGGTATTGACAGCCGCTGCGGCGAGTGTGCTTTACTGTGAACAGTAATCGATTACTGATCGATTCGATGGTTTCCCCGGTGCAGCCAAGGAGGCGGCCGGCGGTGCCCAGATACGTGTTACTCGACGGGCGATGCCCGGCTGCCAAGGAGAGGCGATGTTCAGCAAGGACAAGTTCGGCAAGATTCTGGTCCCCGTGGTGACCCCGTTCGGCGACGACCAGGAGGTGGATCTGGGGCGTCTCGCCGCGCTGGTCGACTATCTGATCACGGAGAACAAGGCGGACACGCTGATCTTCACCGGCACCACGGGTGAGTTCTTCACGATGACCTCGGACGAGCGTGCGGCCGTCTACCAAGCCGGCGTCGCTGCCAACGCCGGACGGCTCCCCATGATCGCCGGCGTCGGGTGCGCCTCAACCCCGGAGACCATCGAACTGGGGCGGCGTGCCCTTGCGGCGGGAATCGGCACCCTGATGGTGGTCTCCCCGTACTACACCAAGCCGAGCCAGGACGAACTGCGGGCGCACTTCGAGGCTGTGTCGAAGGCGCTGCCCGAGGCCGACATCCTGCTGTACAACATCCCGATCTTCACCGGAGTCAACCTCGAGGCAGAGACCGTGAGCGAGTTGGCCCAGCTGCCGAATGTGGTGGGGATCAAGGACGAGGCCGAGCTGAATCCCAAGCAGATCACCCGCTACCTGGCCGTCACCCCGGACGACTTCATCATCTACAACGGCGATGACACCTACATCCTGGAGACCTACGTGCAGGGCGGCGCCGACCGCATCGGCGGTGTCATCTCCGGCGCTTCCCATGTCTACGGCGACTACATCCGCACCATGATCGAGACCTTCCTCGCCGGGGACGTTGCGACGGCCGCCAAGCAGCAGCAGGCGCTCTACCCAGTTCTGCGGATCATGGGCCAGAACGGACGGATCAACCCCGCGCCGCTGTGGAAGTCGGCCCTGAAGTTGCGTGGCATCGATGCGGGCGTCCCCCGTCTGCCGCTGACACCCGGAACGCCCGACGAGGTCGAGGCGGTGCGCGCGGTCATGGAGAACTTCGCCGCGACCGCTCCGCAGCCGGCGCCGAAGGCCTGAGCCATGTCGGTCACCCCGGAACTCGCTGCCCGCTTCCAGGGCCCGATCGCCCCGGTTCTGACATCGTTCGACGCGGACGGAGAGCTCGATCTCGGCCGCTACTCGGACGAGGTGGACTTCCTGCTGGCCTCCGGGATCACCGGCATCAGTCCCGGTGGCAGCACCGGTGAGGGCGCCGCGTTGACCGACGACGAACTCGGGCAGTTGGTCGGCCTGATCAAGGCGAAGGGCGACCCGCGTCCGATCGTCGCCGGGGTCATCCGCACGTCCACCAAGCTGGCTGTGCAGACCGCCCTCGTCGCGCGCAACGCCGGCGCCGACGCCCTCATGGTCACTCCGACCTTCTACAACGTGCTGATTCCCGACGACGAGGGCAACCTGCGGTTCTACTCGGCGGTGGCCGAAGTGGGTCTGCCGGTGGTCATCTACAACGTTGTGCCCCAGAACGTCATCGCCCCGGCTCTGGCCGATCGGCTGATCGACGTCCCCAATCTGCTCGGCGTCAAGCAGAGTGTCGGCGGGATCCAGGCGATGGTCGAGATGCGCAACACGATCGAAGGTCGCGGCTTGACCTTCGCGGCCACCGACGAGTTGCTGCCGACCTGCTACCTGTTGGGTGCGGAGGGTGCCATCTCGGCGATCGTGGGGCTCTTTCCCAATATCAGCGCCAGGCTTTGGCACCTCGTCCGCGAAGGCGAACTCACCGAGGCGCTGGCGATCCAGAAGGCGATGTACCCGCTGTGGGAGATCATCCGCGGCGGCCAGTTCCCGGCCCGGATGAAGGTCGCCGCCCAGGCGACGGGGCGGGACGTCGGGATGTCGCGATCACCCCTGGTGGACGGCGACCCCGTCCTGCAGAAGGCGATTGTCGAAGCAGTCGCAACCATCGAGTCCCAGATCGGGGCTCTCTCCTGACCCGGTGGCCGGCGTCCGCCTGCCATCACCTGAATTACGTGACCCCTTCGAGGAGGAAGGCAATACCATGAAGTTCGAACCACGCCGGGTCGCCGGGGCGATCGGAGCCCTGTCCCTCGTGGCCGCCATGTCGGCCTGCGCACCATCCGTCCAGGGGAACAATCCCCAGCCACCGGCCGGCGAGTCCGGCCCCGTCACCCTTCGGTTCTGGACCAACCTGAACGTCGAGGCCCAGGCCTCGGTCATCCAGGCCCAGGCCAACGCCTGCGCCGCGACCTTGGAGGACGTGTCGATCGAGTTCGAGGCGATCCCGTTCGACCAGATGTACACCAAGCTCGCCACGGCGTTCCGGTCCGGCAACGGGCCGGACGTGATGAACACCCTGGAGGGCGCGGTCTCCTTCGCCGAGGACGCCGGGTACCTGGTGCCCGTCGACGACATCGTGGACGCCCACGGCCGTGACGACTTCCTGCCTTCGTACCTGGGCGCCGTCCAGAAGGACGGCAAGACCTGGGGCGTCCCGGACTGGGCGCTGCACCAGGAGGTCTGGTACCGCACGGATCTTTTCGAGAAGGCCGGCCTGGAGATTCCGACCAGCTGGGACGAGCTGATGGCGGCGGCCAAGAAGCTGGACGAGGGCGAGGGCGGCGTCCGCGGCTTCGCGGTTCCGATGAGCTCGGCCTTGGTGGCACCGCAGACGCTCTACCAGTTCCTGTACGCCAACGACGTCTTCACCTTCGACCCGAAGACCGGCGAGTACGCCTTCGACGCGGATCTGGCTGCCACCACGGAGGCCACCCAGTTCATGCTCGACCTCTACCGAGCGGCCTCGCCGGCCGAGTCGCGAACCTGGGCTTGGGCCGACTTCCGGAACGCCTTCGTCGAGGGCAAGGTCGCGATGACCAACGACTTCGGCGCCGTGGTCGGCATCGCCAAGGAGCAGAACCCTGCGATGCTCGACAACATCTCGGCCTTCCCGGTTCCGCCCAAGGAGGCCGGGGGAACGTCCGGCGGCATGCTCGGCGGCGGCTACTACTACATGGTCGGCAAGACCGGCGATGCGCGCCAGGCAGTGGCGGGACAGATCATCTCCTGCATGATGGACCCCGACAGCGCAGCGGAGCGGGCCAACACCCGTCCGGTCTTCGCGCTCCCCGCGACCATCAGCGCCGCGGAGACCGAGACCTTCAAGTCGAACGAGACCGTGCAGCAGTTCGCTGAAGAGATCGCCATGATTCGCCA
>CAYUWV010000021.1:6897-21882 GCA_964448385.1 uncultured Propionibacteriaceae bacterium
TCAAGTCGAACGAGACCGTGCAGCAGTTCGCTGAAGAGATCGCCATGATTCGCCAGCAGACCTCCTACCGCTACGGCATGGAGGCGGGCCTGAACCCGTTGGCGGGCCAGATCGAGGCGACGACCTTCTTCGGTGACGCGCTGCAGGCGGCCGCCGTCGGCGACATCACCACGGAAGAAGCCGTCAACCGGATCAACACCGAACTCCGGCGACTCGCCGGCAAGTGAGCCGAGTTCGAGAGCGACACTCCATGTCCAACTCAACCAGCCCGCGCGGAGCGTCCCAGGCCATCCGGCCCGGGGGGCTCCGCGCCCGCAACGGGCTCCTCGGCAGCGGTCTCGGCGCTCGGGAGCGCCGGCTCGGCCTGGCCTTCAGCCTCCCGGCCATCGCCGTCTTCCTGGTGGTGCTGGCCTATCCGATCTTCGAGAACTTCCGTTCCGCGTTCTACGACCTCGACTTCGGAACCGGGGCAGCGACCTGGGTGGGCCTGGACAACTTCGTCGAGGTCATGGGCGACCAGAACCTGCGCCGTTCACTGGGCAACACCCTGCTGTGGACGATCGGCTCCCTGGTCGGCCAGCTGGGCCTCGGGCTGGCGGCCGCGCTGCTCATCGACCGGCCGCTGCCGGGGATGCGCTGGGTGCGCCAGTTCCTGCTGATGCCGTACGTGGTGCCGGTGATCGCCAGCGCGCTGGTGTGGCAGTGGATGCTGGACGGCAATTACGGCATCGTCTCCGCCCAGCTTCAGCAGTGGGGCTGGCTGCCGTTCGGGGCGTCCCCGCTCGGACTGGAATCGACCTCGCTGCTGACTGTGATCGTGATCAACGTCTGGCGAGGCTTCCCCTTCGCGATGCTCGTCTACTGGGCGACCCTGCAGGGCATCGACCAGGTGCAGTACGAGGCCGCGATGGTGGACGGGGCCGGCAGCATCCGTCGCTTCTTCCACATCACGCTGCCGAACCTGGCAGGAGCGACGATCTCGCTGATCGCCGTCCGAGGCCTGTTCACGCTGATGTACTTCGAGCTGATCTGGCTCACCACCCGGGGCGGGCCGGCGGGTTCCAGCGATGTGCTGTCCACCTACCTGTACCGCGTGATCATGGGTGAGTTCCGGCTCGGCTATGCCGCGGCGATCGCCGTGACGGTCGGCGTCGTTCTGGTGCTGCTGGTCGCCATCGTCCAGCTCGGACGCAGGTTGGGAGGACGCAGATGAATGCGACGAAGCCCGAGGCGAAACGGAAGCCACGCACCCCGGCTCAGATCGCCGGCGGGATCCTCGGTGGACTGCTCACGCTGGCGCTGGTGGCGTTCACGGTGTTCCCGCTGCTGTGGATGCTGATCAGCTCGCTGCGCCCGGCGACCGAGCTCTTCCTGAGCCCGCCGACCCTGCTGCCCTCCAGCTTCACCCTGGACTGGTACCTGGAGGCGCTGGGCGGCAGCAATGTCGTGCGCTGGTTCGCCAACAGCCTCGTGGTGGCGCTCAGCACCGCACTGATCTCGTGCACCGTGGGAACCCTGGCGGGCTATGCGTTGACCCGCTTCGCCTACCCAGGCCGCCGGGTCTTCATGATGCTGCTGGTCTCGGCCTACCTGTTCCCAGCGATCCTGCTGCTGATGCCGCTGTACTTGCTGCTGTCGAACTACGGGCTAGTGGGAACCCTGCCCGCGATCATCCTGGCGCACGTCGCGATCACGCTGCCTTTGGCCACCTGGCTGATGAAGTCCTTCGTCGACTCCGTGCCACGTGAGCTGGAGGAGGCCGCACTGGTCGACGGCTGCGGTCCGTTCCGGGCGTTCTGGCGGGTGACCTTGCCGCTGCTGCGCACCGGGATCGCCACCACGATGCTGTTCTCGTTCGTGCTCTCCTGGGACGAGTACCTCTTCGCGTCGGCACTAAGCCAGGGATCCACCACCACCGCGCCGGTCGGGATCCAGACCTTCATCTCCTCCTTCGACATCCGCTGGGGCGCGATCATGGCGGTGGGGTCGCTGGTCACGATTCCGGTGGTGGTGTTGTTCGTCTTCCTGCAGAAGAACTTCGAGAAGGGCATCACGGCAGGCGGGGTGAAGGGGTGACGATGACAGGCGAGTCCGAGGCTGAAGTGCAATCGCTGCAGGTCGACGTGCTAGTGGCCGGCGGCGGCTCGGCCGGCTGCGCGGCCGCCATCGCCTCCGCTGAAAGCGGGGCCTACACCATTCTGGTCGAACGGGCGGGGAACGTCGGCGGCACCCTGGTGTGGCAGCTGCTCGAGCACTCGGCGGGGTTCCACGACGTGTCGGGCAACCGCGTCACCGGCGGGATCGGCCAGCGGTTCATCGACCGGCTGGCGGCCTACGGCGGCTCACCAGGGCACGTCCGCGACGACGTCGGCTACACCGCGACCCGCACCCCGGTGAACCATGTCGAGCTGGCACTCGTCGAGGCGGTGATGCTGGCGGAGTCGGGCGTCCGGCTGTCGCTGAACAGTTCCGTGCAGGGGGTCGAGGTCGAGGGTGGACGGATCGTCGCGGTGTCCGTGGTCACGCCTGCCGGGACGCTCCGAGTCGTGCCGGGCGCGGTGGTCGACGCCACCGGCGACGGTGTCATCGCCAGTCTGGCCGGGGCGCGGATGCAATCCGATGCGGCCGAGAATCGGCAGCCCACCTCGTTGCTGGTCAAGGTCGGCGGGATCGACTTCGGTCCGTTCCAGGAGTACGTAGCCGGGCACCCTGACCAGTTCCGGTCCGGCAGTCAGCTGACGCCGGCGTCCGGCGAGCACCAGAACCTGTGGGGCTTCGGCGACCTGCTCCGTGAGGGCTACGAGGCGGGTGTCCTGAGCTGGCCCCGCAACGAGGTGCACGTCGCGGCTTGGCCCTCGCGCCGCGAGGTGGTGCTGAACCTGTCGCGGGTGGCCTGGCGGGCGGACGATCCGGACGGGTCGGGCAACTTCCCGGCCCTCGCGCGGCAGGCGCTCGAGACGGTGAACTGGGTGCGCCGCTACCTCCCCGGTAGCAGCGGGGCCTACCTGGCGGCGGTAGCCGACCGGGTCGGGGTTCGCGAGTCCCGTCGGGTGCTGGGGCGCGAGACAGTCGATCGCGAGGACGTGCTGACCGGCCGGGCCTGGCCGGACGCGATCGGACTCGGCGCCTTCCCGATCGACATCCACGACGCCTCATCGGCGACCATGGCGCACACCGAGCCGCCCGCGCGTCCCTACCAGATCCCGTTGGGCTGTCTGGAGTCGGTCGACTGTAACAACCTCTTCCTGGCGGGCCGGCTCATCTCCAGCACCCACGAGGCGAACGGTTCGTTGCGCATCACCGCCACCTGCTTCGTGACGGGCGAGGCGGCTGGGGTCGCGGCCGCCATGTCGGCCGACTCCGGCCAGGTGGAGATCGACAAGCTCCAGCGAGTCCTGAGGGAGCGCGGTGTTCTCCTGGAGCCGCTGCCTCCGCCGCAGTTCCCCTGATCTGACCGATTCTGCAGTTCACTCGTCGCGGCAACCCGGCGCGGCTCCTGCTACCTGCGCCTGTTGCACAGGGCTGGCGAGATCGCCGCTCCCCGCACCGCGGACGAGTTGGCCGCCCTCACTGGTCGCACCTGGCTGCGGCGCGGCTCGATGGCCTACCTCGAATGCGAGGCCTGAGCCGTTCGGAACCTGCGCGGGACTGTGCAGACAGGCTGGTGACTACTCACGCAACGCAGATACGTACTCGCGTTGTGAAGATGACACCGCCGACTCTCACCCCTTTCGTGCGGTGCGCCTGACCTGGGTCTCAGATCAGAGCACTGCTCCCGGGATGTAGGCGGCGGCTTCGGGGTGCTTCTGGGCGAGCGCGGCGACCTGGGCGGCGATCGCGTCCACCTGGTCACGGGCGGAGCCGGTGAGTTCCAGGGCGTCGGACGCGGCGGCGCGGACCTGCGCCAAGTCGAGGCCCAGGCGGGGATCGGCGGCGAGGCGTTCGAAGAGGTCGTTCTCGGCGGCTCCGGCGCGCATCGCCAGGGCGACCGCGACGGCGTGCTCCTTGATGGCCTCGTGGGCGGCCTCCCGTCCCACGCCGTGGCGGACGGCGGCCATCAGCACCTTCGTCGTCGACAGGAACGGCAGGTAGCGCTGCAGTTCGGCCTCGATCACGGCCGGGAAAGCGCCGAACTCGCCGAGCACGGTGAGGAAGGTCTCGAAGAGGCCGTCCAGGGCGTAGCAGGCGTCCGGCAGCGCGACCCGGCGCACCACCGACTCGAAGACGTCGCCCTCGTTCCACTGCGCGCCGGCCAGTTCCGCGCCCATGGACGCGTACCCGCGCAGCACGACCGCGAACCCGTTGACCCGCTCGCAGGAGCGGGTATTCATCTTGTGCGGCATGGCGGAGGAGCCCACCTGGCCCTCGGCGAAGCCCTCGGTGACCAGCTCCTGGCCGGCCATCAGCCGGATGGTGTGCGCCAGGCTGGACGGACCCGCCGCCACCTGCACGAAGGCCGACAGCACCTCGTGGTCGAGGGAGCGCGGATAGATCTGGCCGGTCGCGGTGAAGGCGCCGGTGAAGCCCAGGTGCTCGGCGACCCGCGCTTCCAGGGCGGCGAGCTTGTCCGCGTCCCCGGCGAGCAGGTCGAGCATGTCCTGGGCGGTCCCCATCGGGCCCTTGACACCGCGCAGCGGGTAGCGTCCGATCAGCTCGTCGACGCGGCGGTAGGCAACCAGCACCTCGTCCGCGGCGGTGGCGAACCGCTTGCCCAGGGTGGTGACCTGGCCGGGGACGTTGTGGGAGCGTCCGGCCATCGGCAGGTCTCGGTACTCGACCGCCAGCCGGGCGAGGTTCACCAGAACGGTGACGATCCGCTCCCGGACGAGCTTCAGCGAAGCGAGGATCTGCTGCTGCTCGACGTTCTCGGTGAGATCGCGGGAGGTCATCCCCTTGTGGATGTGCTCGTAGCCGGCCAGGTCGCAGAACTCCTCGATGCGGGCCTTCACGTCGTGCCGGGTGACACGCTCGCGGGCATTGATCGAGTCGAGGTCGACCTGGTCGATGACCGCTTCGTAGGCGGCGATCACAGCGTCGGGGTCGTCCCCGCCGAAATCGACGCCCAGGTCGCGCTGCGCCTTGAGCACGGCGATCCAGAGCTGACGTTCGGCGACGATCTTGTGCTCGGGCGACCAGATCTCCCGCATCGCCGGCGAGGCGTACCGGGTGGCCAGGACGTTCGGGATCATCGGCTCTCCTCCGCGGCCTTCTTGGCGATGTCGGTGCGGTGGAAGCCGCCGTCGAAGTGGATGCCGGCGGCGGCGGCGTAGGCGGCCTCGCGGGCCTCAGCGAGGGAGTCGCCGGTGCCGACCGCGGCCAGGACGCGGCCACCCGCCGTCACCAGGCGGCCTTCGGAATCCAGGGCAGTGCCGGCGTGAAAGACGGTGCCCGCGGAGGCTCCGGTGATGGCGTCGCCCTTGCGCGGGGTGTCGGGGTAGCCGGCGGCGGCCAGGACGACCGCCACGGCGGCGCCGCTCCCCCATTCCAGCGGCGGCTCATCGGCCAGGCCTCCGGTGGCGGCGGCCAGCAGCACCCGGCCCAGCGGGGTGCGCAGCCGGGTGAGCAGGGGCTGGGTCTCCGGGTCGCCGAAGCGGGCGTTGAACTCGACCACCCGGACGCCGCGCGAAGTCAGCGCGAGCCCGGCGTAGAGGAGGCCGACGAAGGGCGTGCCGCGGCGGCGCAGCTCGTCGATGGTGGGCTGGATGACAGTCGCGACGACCTCGTCCACCAGACCGGACGGCGCCCAGGGCAAGGGCGTGTAGGCGCCCATCCCGCCGGTGTTCGGGCCGGTGTCGCCGTCCCCCACCCGCTTGAAGTCCTGCGCCGGCTCGAAGGGCAGCACGTGGGCGCCGTCCGAGAGCGCGAACAGGCTGACCTCGGGGCCGTCCAGGTACTCCTCGATCACCACGCGTTCGCAGCTGGCGGCGTGCCGGATCGCGGCGTCGCGGTCGTCGGTGACGATCACGCCCTTGCCGGCGGCCAGACCGTCGTCCTTCACCACGTAGGGCGGGCCGAAGAAGTCGAGCGCGGCCACAACCTCGTCCATCGAGACGCAGAGCCGAGCCTGCGCGGTCGGGACGCCGGCGGCTTCCATGATCTCCTTGGCGAAAGCCTTCGAGCCCTCCAGCCGGGCGGCTTCCGCGGAGGGTCCGAAGACCGGAATTCCCACCGCGCGGACGGCGTCCGCCACCCCGGCCACCAGCGGCGCCTCGGGTCCGATCACCACCAGCCCGGCGCCGAGCGCCTGGGCCAGCGCCGCGACCGCCTGCCCGTCCATCGGGTCCACGGCGTGATTGAGCCCGACCTGGGCGGTGCCGGGATTGCCCGGCGCGATGTGCACCGCAGCCACCCCCGGGTCACGGCTCAGGGCCCACGCGAGGGCGTGCTCACGTCCGCCGTTGCCCACTACCAACACCATCAGTCCGGTCACGGGCCGATCCTATCGGCGTGGACCGGGTGACCCGAGCCGGGCTCAGCCGACCGGGCGCACCACGACCGCCTCGCGATCGAGCTGGTCCGGACGGGGCAGCGAGGTGCCCGCCAGGGCGGCGGCGGCCGAGCCGTAGGCCACGGCGGTGCGCAGGCATTCCTCGGGCGGGGCGCCCCGGGTCTCGCTGAGGATGTAGCCGGCGACGGACGAGTCCCCCGCCCCGACGGTGCTGCGCACCGCGATCGCGGGCGGGCTGGCGTGCCAGGCGCCCTGAGCGGTGACCAGCACGGCGCCCGCGCCGCCGAGGGTGGCCATCACGGCGCCGACGCCCCGGCTCACCAGGGTGCGGGCGGCCGCGACGCAGCCCGCCGGGTTCCCCGCCGTCGCCTCGGCCTCCAACTGGTCGGCGTCCACCCCGGTGAGCTGGGCGAGCTCCTCGGAGTTGGGCTTCAGCAAGTCGGGCGCCGCCTGCGGGAATTGGGCGGCCAGCGCCAGCAGCGGGGCGTCCGAGGTGTCCACGGCGATCTTCCCGCCCCACGGACGCAGGGCGCGCACCAGGCTGGCGTACCAGTCCGTCGGCACTCCCGGGGGCAGCGAGCCAGAGAGCACCACCCAGTCGGCGTGCTCGGATTCGATCACCAGCAGGCCCGCCAGCTGCTCGATGGTCTCGGCCGTCAGCGAAGGCCCCGGCTCGTTGACCTTCGTGGTGGTTCCGTCGGCTTCGGTCAGTGTGAGGTTCACCCGGACGGCCTCCGCCAGCGGCACCGAGCGGTGCGGCAGGGCGAGCCGGTCGAGCTCGGCCAGGATCGGATCGCGCGGACCCGCGGGCAGGATCGCCCGCACCGGATGACCGGCCGCGTGGACGACCCTCGCGACGTTGATCCCCTTGCCGCCGGGGTCGATGGTCCAGCCGAGCACCCGGTTGACGCCGCCGCGAGCCAGCGGCTCGCCCAAGGTCGCCGTCCGGTCCAGGCCCGGATTGGCGGTCAGCGTGACGATCATGCGACGACCACCTCGATGCCGGCCTCCTCGAAGGCCAGCCGATCGGCGTCGGAGATGCCGTCGTCGGTTATCAGCACGTCGATGGCCGCGGCCGGGGCGAAACTCACCAGGAGCTCCGGACCGAGCTTGCTGCTGTCGGCCAGGACGACCACCTTGCGGGCCGCCTGCATCATGGCCCGCTTCACGGCGGCCTCGTCGTGGTCGGGGGTCGACAGCCCGTGCCGCAGGGTGAGTCCGTTCGTCCCCATGAAGGCGACGTCGCAGCGCAGGGTCGCCAGCCGCGCGACCGCGTCCGGCCCCACGCAGGCCTGGGTGTTCCCGCGCAGCCGGCCGCCCAGCAGGTGCACCGGGAACTGGCCCCGGACGGCGAGGTCGGAGCCGATCGGGAGCGAGGTGGTGATCACCGTGCCGACGCTGCCGAGCGGCAGGACGGCCGCGAACTGGGCGAGGGTCGAGCCGGCGTCGAGCAGCACCGAGCCGCTGCTGCCGCCGGGCAGGTGGCTCAGCGCCGCCCGCGCGATCCGCGCCTTCTCCGCCGCGTGGGTGGGCTCGCGCTCAGCGAGGGTGGGCTCGACCAGGGAGAGCCGCGCCGCCGCCACCGCCCCGCCGTGCACCCGTCGGACGAGCCCCTGCCGGTCGAGCACTTCGAGGTCGCGGCGGATGGTCTCGGTGGTGACGTCGAACTGGCTGGCGAGAGCGGCGACCACCACCCGGTCCGCCTTCAACGCCAGTTCGGCGATGGCCTGCTGTCTCTCCTCGGCGTACATGGCACTCCATCCCATCGCGTCCCAGGCGTGATTGTTGTTTTACTACCGTTTGCGTGGCATCGCAACGTTTCGACCCTGCGGCTCGAACTCTCAACGACCCTTCGTCAGGCTCACGGACCGTTGACGCCCGCACTACGGCTCGATGGTGACCTTGATCGCCTTGCCGGCGGCGACGATGTCGAAGGCCTCCAGGGCACGCTCCAACGGCAGCCGGACGGTGATCAAGTCCTTCACCGGCACCAAACCGGAGGCGATGTACTCCAGCGCCTGCTTGTTGTGCGCAGGCGCGGAGCCGTTGGCGCCGTGAATGTGCAGCTGCCGGTAGTGCACCAGGTTGGAGTCGCAGGTGATCGTCGGGTTCGTCTTCGGCAGACCGCCGAAGAAGGAGATCCGGCCGTTGCGGGCGGCCATCGCGATCGCCTGCTCCTGGGTGATGTTCGCGGCCGTGGCGGTGATCACCACGTCCGCGCCGCGCCCACCGGTCAATGCCAACACCTCGGCGACCACGTCGGCCTTGGCGGCGTTGATGACGACATCCGGCTGAACGGCCGCGGCCGACATCTCCAGCCGTTCGGCGTTGACGTCCACCAGGACGATCCGCCCCGCGCCGTGGACGCCGCGCGCGATCCGGGTGTGGATGCAGCCGATCGGTCCGGCTCCGAAGATCACCACGGTGTCGCCCGCCTCGATGCCCAGCTGCGCCTGGGCGTTGATGGCGCAGGCGAAGGGCTCCGCGGCGGAGGCCTCGTCGAAGCCGACCCCGTCCGGGATGCGGTTGAGCCCGTCCACCTTCAGCACCGCGTGCGGGACGACCATGTACTCGGCGAAGCCGCCGTCGTACTGGTAGCCCATGGAGGTCTGGTTCTCGCAGACCTCCATCCACCCCTTGCGGCACTCGTGGCACTCCCCGCAGGGGATGGCCGCGATCACCTGGACGCGGTCGCCGACCTCCCAGCCGGTGACGTTCGCGCCGACCTGGGCCACCTCGCCGGCCACCTCGTGGCCCAGCACCCGCGGCGGGGTGAGGTTCTGGTGGCCGTTGTGGAAGAGCTTCACGTCCGTGCCGCAGGTGGAGCAGTTGCGGACGCGCAGCAGCACCTCGTCGTCGGTGATCTCGGGGATCGGGGCCTCCTCGATGCGGACGTCCCCGGGGGCGTGGAAACGGAGAACCTTCATGTCAGCCCGCCGCGTTCAGCAGCCGGAGCACCTCGTCCACCGACCCGGTGCTGCGCAGCCGCTCGGCGGTGTCGGCCTCCATCAGCTGCTCGGCCAGCGCCGCCAGGATCTCGAGGTGGTCGTCGGCCGCCGAGGCGATCGGGATGCAGACCTTCACCTCGTTGCCGTCCCAGTCGATGCCGTCCGGGAACTGCAGGAAGCCGAGGGCGGCGGTCTTGATGAAGCCGCGCGACTCGTTGGTGCCGTGCGGGATCGCCACCCCCTCACCGATGTAGGTCGAGACCTGCAGTTCGCGGGCGAACATGCCGTCGACATAGTCCGGCGTCACGGCGCCGGCGTCGAGCAGCACCTGGCCGCAAAGCCGGATGGCGTCGTCCTTGCTGACGCTGGCCAGCCCCAGTCGCACCGAACCGGGCGCCAGGATCGAATCGTTGGACATTGCTGGTTCTCCGTTCCTCGTGGTGGTCAGTTGTTGGCCGGGGCGCCGTTGGCCTGCCGGATCATCTCGACCACTTCGTCATACTTCGGGCTGCCGAGGAAATTGTCCACCGCCACGTGCACCGCCGAGGGGGTCGGCTGCGTGGCCCGTTCCAGCAGGTCCTGGTGGGTGACCACCACGTCGAAGCTGTCCTCGAGGTTGGCGATGGCCTTGTTGACCACGGTGACGTCGGCATACCCGGCGTCCTTGATCTTCTTGCGCAGCACCGAGGCGCCCATCGCGGACGAGCCCATGCCCGCGTCGCAGGCGAAGACGATGTTGCGGATCGGGCCGGCGGCGACCGCCGCAGGTTCGGCGAGCAGTCCGGAGACCGAGGACTTCTTGCCCTTCAGGGCCTCCATCTCGGCGGTGGCGGCGGCCAAGTCGCCCTCGCCGTCCTTCTTCTTGCCGAAGCCGAGCAACAGCGCGGCCACCAGGAAGGTCACCGTGGCCGACAGGAGCACCGCGATGGTGACCCCCAGGAAGCTGTCCGAAGCAGTCTGGAAGTAGACCGCGATGATCGAGCCGGGGGCAGCGGGGCCCCGCAGGCCGACGCCGAAGAGGACGTTGGTGAAGACGCCGGTCATGCCGCCGGCGATCATGGCGACCAGCAGGATCGGCTTCATCAGCACATAGGGGAAGTAGATCTCGTGGATGCCGCCGAGGAAGTGGATGATCGCGGCGCCGGACGCGGAGGCCTTGGCGGCGCCCGTCCCGAAGAACATGAAGGCGAGCAGCAGGCCCAGGCCGGGGCCGGGGTTGGCCTCGAGCAGGAACAGCACCGACTTGCCGACCTGGGTCACCTCCTGGGTGCCCAGCGGCGTGAGGATGCCGTGGTTGATGGCGTTGTTCAGGAACAGCACCTTGGCCGGTTCGATCAGGATCGAGGTCAGCGGCAGCAGGCCGGTGTTGATCAGCCAGCCGACGGCCGCGCCGGCCGCGTTGGAGAAGGCGGTGACGATCGGGCTCATCACGAAGAAGGCGAAGACGGCCAGGATGCCGCCCCAGATGCCGGCGGAGAAGTTGTTCACCAGCATCTCGAAGCCGGGCCGGATCTTGTCCTGCCACAGGGCGTCCAGCTTCTTCATGGTCCAGCCGCCGAGCGGGCCCATGATCATGGCGCCCATGAACATCGGGACATTGGTGCCGGTGATCACGCCGATCGTGGCGATCGCGCCGACCACGCCGCCGCGGACGTCGTAGACGATCTTGCCGCCGGTGTAGCCGATCAGGATCGGCAGCAGGTAGGTGATGGTCGGGCCGACGATGCCGGTGCCGAGCGAGCTGCCGTCGGCGGCCACTCCCCAGCCGCCCAGGACGGCCACCCAGCTGTCCGTCGGCAGCGTCCCGCCCGCGATCAGGTTGATCCAGCCGACCTTGATGAAGAGCGCCGTGATCAAACCCCACGCGATGAAGGCCGCGATATTGGGCATCACCATGTTCGACAGGAATGTGCCGAACTTCTGTACAGCTACTCGCGCCGAACTCTTCGGCGCTGCGACTTGTGTAGTCATCTTGGCTCCCCTGCCTTGACGTGTCGTTGCCTGTTCGGGGCCCGGCGGTGACCGCCCGCCGAGGGCTCCCACCACAGATAAAACCACCCATTCGGGCATATGTCAAGATAAAACAACACAATTTGAGGTTGAAGTGGGCACCATCCCACATCCAAGAGCGGGGCGAGCGGCGATTCGGTGTGCTCGCACCTCCTTCGAGCGCACGGCCAGCACCCGACGTTGATGAGCGACGCCGTCGGGGTCGGACGCACCACCCTGGTCCGCGCCGCCCATTCGGAGACTGACCGCCGCACTTGTCGTTGTCACGCCGGTCAGGCTCGCCGGTCACCGCTCGACCGCCACAGTTGCTGTTGTCGGACCGACTTCAGCCCGAATGGCGACAACTGCGGCGGTTCACCTCGCTGTCGCCGAGGTGACCTCGCTGACATCGACAACACCGGCGGTCGAGTTGCCTGGCCGAAACGGAGAAGGCGCGAGAACGAGGCCGGATGCGCCCGCCCCGACGGCTGCGGCGGCCAACGAGGACATCGCCGGACATCCTGCGTCGCGGTTACGTCAGATCACAGCAGATCGTGGATGTTCACCGACTGCTCGCGGGAGGGGCCGACGCCGATGCCGGAGATCCGGGTGCCGATCAGCTCCTCAAGGCGCTTGACGTAGGCCTGGGTGTTGGCCGGCAGGTCATCGAAGGTGCGGCAGCCGGAGATGTCCTCGCTCCAGCCGTCCAGGTACTCGTAGACCGGCTTGGCGTGGTGGAACTCGGTCTGGGTGGGGGGCAGGTGCTCGTGCCGCACCCCGTCCACCTCGTAGGCGACGCAGACCGGGATCTTCTCCCAGCCGGTCAGGATGTCGAGCTTGGTCAGGAAGATGTCGGTGAAGGCGTTGGCGTTCACCGCGGCCTCGACCACCAGGGCGTCGAACCAGCCGCAGCGGCGCGGACGTCCGGTGGTCGTGCCGAACTCGGCGCCGTCGGCGCGCAGCCGCTCGCCGTCCTCGTCCAGCAGCTCAGTGGGGAACGGGCCCTCCCCCACGCGGGTGGTGTACGCCTTGGCGATGCCGACCGTCCGCTCGATGCGGGTGGGGCCGACGCCGGCGCCGATGCAGGCCCCGGCCGCGATCGGGTTGGAGGAGGTGACGTACGGGTAGGTGCCGTGGTCGACGTCCAGGTGGTGGGCCTGGGCGCCCTCGAAGAGGACGACCTGGCCGGCGTCCAGGGCGTCGTTGAGCACCCGGGAGACGTCGGTGATCATCGGACGGATCCGGTCGGCGTGCACCAGCAGGCCCTCGGCGACCTCGGCCGGGTCGATGGCGCGGCGGTTGTAGACCTTCACCAGCAGGTGGTTCTTCTGCTCCAGGGCGGCCTCGACCTTCTGCCGCAGGATCGGCGGGTCGAGCAGATCCTGGACGCGGATGCCGAGCCGGTTGATCTTGTCGGAGTAGGCCGGGCCGATGCCGCGTCCGGTGGTGCCGATCTTGCGGTTGCCGAGGAACCGCTCGGTCACCTTGTCGAGCACCTTGTGGTACGGCGTGATCAGGTGGGCGTTGGCCGAGATCAGCAGCTTGGAGACGTCCACGCCGCGGGCGGTGAGGCCGTCCAGTTCCTCGCAGAGCACGTCGAGGTCGATGACCACGCCGTTGCCGATGACCGGCGTCGAGTTGGCGTTGAGAATGCCCGACGGCAGCAGGTGCAGGGCGTACTTCTCGCCGTCCACCACGATGGTGTGGCCGGCGTTGTTGCCGCCGGAGTAGCGCACTGTGTAGTCGACCCGGTCGCCCAGTTGGTCGGTTGCCTTGCCCTTGCCCTCGTCGCCCCATTGCGCGCCGACAACCACGATCCCTGGCATGTGACAGCCCCCTCGCGTGAGACAAGCCCGCGGCCATGCCGCTGGGCTCTTGCGGCCACACTCTACCGGAGCCGCCACCCGGCCCGTTCCCGACCCCTTTCGGCCTCGGACGCGAGCTGCCGTCACGAGTGTTGGCTTCCTGAGCCAGATGCCGAACAGGTGCGTCGTCAGGCGGGCGTGAACTAGAGCCAGCGGCGGACTCGGGCGCGGTAAGCCTCGTACTCGGCGCCGAACTTCTCGCTGAGGTAGCGCTCCTCGGGGAGGACCGACCCCCACCACAAGGCGGCCACGCCCGCCGGGAGCAACGCCACCGCCCAGAAGGACGGCCAGAGCAACGCCAATCCGAGATCCAGCGCGATCAGGCCGAGGTAGAGCGGGTTGCGGCTCACCCGGAACGGCCCGCGATCGAGGATCGTGGTCGTCGAACCGCCAGGCAGCAGGGCGGTTCGGTGCCGTCCCATCAGCCGAAGCGCCCAGCTGTTCCACCCCGCCAAGACCACGATCAGGGCGGCTCCCACCGCTCGGGAGGTCTCGGCCGGCAGTGCGACCGGATCACCCACTCCGCCGGTGATGCCCACCCCGACGAGCAGCGGAATCCCCAGCGCCACCGGCGGCCAGATCCGATAGGCGGGCGCGTCCATGCCTCATGGTCGGCGCGAACCCCAGGGTCAAGGCCAGTGGAGGGAACGTCCGTCCGGCGAGTGACAGAGCTGCCTCCAGATCGCACCAGACGACGGCAGATCGGACCGAGTCGGCAATCTGGAGGCAGCTCTGTTCACCTAGAGTGAGCGGGTGGCCTTCCCCGACGACCTGCCGGTCTCCGAGTACGCCTTTCCCGGGGGTCTGCGCGACCGTCTGGTCGCGGCCATCGTCTCGGGTGAGAAAACAGCAACCACTTCTCTCGCGCTGGAGTACGACGGCCAGCGGGAACCGCTGCCGCGTGTCGGCGATCGAGCGCTCGTTGTGAACTCGGCCGGCGAGCCCGTGGGCATCGAGACGATCCGTTCAGTCCGCACCGTGCCACTCGGCGAGGTCGGCCTCGATCACGCGCTCGCGGAAGGCGAGGGCTACACCAGCGTGGCGGAATGGCGCGCCGGCCACGAGCGGTTCTGGCATAGCCCGGCGTACCTCGACGAACTCGGTGACCCAGACTTCCGCGTCACGAACGACACCCTCACGGTGCTCACTCGCTTCAGCTTCACGCCAATTCCTTGAGTGACCGAACGCAGTGCTCCCCAGTCCCGACGACGGAGAACATCGGACAGACCTACTCCCAGAAGCCCTGCGGCGGCTCGCCTCTTGGCGCGGGCAGCTATCCACAGGTAGATCCGTTCGCCTGAGGTTTTCCACAGGCCAGAAAACTCGTTGGCACATCCGGTGCGTGCGTGCCAAGAATCAAGGGCATGCTGAACCCCGAACGCCTGCTGAGCCAAGGCAATGGCCTCATCCGCGCCAGCGACCATCCCCGCCGTCGAACCTCGCTCTACCACCTGGCCGCCTCCGGCCGGCTGCGGATGATCCTGCCCGGTGTCTTCGTCGCGCCCGGCCCGATCGACGTCGAGACCCGGCTCCGAGCGCTCTGCCTCTGGTGCCCACACGGAATCCTGCACGAACGCACGGCGATGGCGCTGTGGTTGGGCGAGCCCTGCAACGAAGTGCGGATGGCGACCGCTGTCCGTCGTGTTCCGCCGCCCGGCGTGACGCTGACCTGCCGCGCCATCCCCAGCGAGTTCGTCACCCAGCGAGCAGGCATCAGGTTGGTCAGCCCGGCCTA